>NZ_JAPZSO010000171.1:0-11515 GCF_027531715.1 Microcystis sp. LE19-8.1F
GTCGAGTCGATGGACGCATACTCGGAACTCGCTTTTTCTTTGATTCGACTCAAGCCTGGAAAACACCCGAATTTTTCTAGGGGTCTAACGGCTATGCGCCTTATCCAGCAAGCCTTTTAGTCGCCTTGTCACCCCTTGAAGTTTACAACTCAACGGTTTAGGACTATTACGGGACTTTTTAACCAAAAAATCGACGAAGTTTGGCTATTTCGTGTGACAGATTTACGCATTTTAAAGCCATTTCTTTATCGTTTGTTTGGAATAGCAAATCTTTACATTTACTCTACAGATAGAAATAACAAACTCGTGGTTATTCAGGCAATTTCGCTTACAGATGCCTTGAAGCTGCATGAAATTCTTCAACAGCAAGTCAACATTGAGCGACATAGAAATCGACCTGATATTCCAGGCTCTTGGCAGTAATCAATCATCTCAAAAAAAGGAAATAGTAATATGGCTGACCAAAACACATCTACTAACGGCGAGACTAATACTTCTTGTCCCAGCACAATAGATCCAACTTACCACAGAAGAGTAACTTCAGACAGTCGGAACGCCCAGCCGCAAAGAAGGCGCGGATGGCATTGCTGACTCCCAGCAGTCCAAATAGATAATGAAGCGATTTTCACAAACGCCGCTGTTTTGGTTTCTCCCATCTTTCCAGAATTAAACCTGAAGGCTGAGGAGATTTTACCCAATATTGGGGCGATCAAAAATAACTAATCTTCATGAAAGGTTTATGGTATATTGGTTGTCGTTGTTTCATTTTGACCGACAGCGCGGCGTAAATTGGCGATCGCCTGATTGTAACTAACAGTAGCCCGCAGGAGACTAAGCTTAGCCTGATTGAGATTATTCTGGGCGCTGATCACATCCAACTGAGTCCCAACACCGGCTAAAAAGCGAGTCCGATTTGCTCCTAAACTTTGCTCAGCGAACTTCACCGCTTCCTGAGCCGTACTGTAGTTAGCTTGACTGACCTGTAAATTTGCATAACTCTGGGTAACTTCTTGGCGAATTTGGTTATGAACATCGGCAAACTGAGTTACTGCAATTTCCTCACTTACCTTAGCCGACTGAGCCTGAGCCGAGGCATTACCTCCATCATAAAAATTCCACTGCATTTGCGCCGTCAGAGAATAACCCCCGCCCCAGAAATTGCCATCAACTCCATCAGGAAAGCCACCGCCGGAATTGAGTGCCTTATTAATATCCGTTTGCGCCACAAGTTGAACTTGAGGACGTATATTAGCGAGGGCGATTTGTTGTTGAGCTTGGGCAACTTTTTGTTGTAGTAATTGTTGTTTAAGTTCAGGACGTTGGCTATAGGCGACTCCTAAACTTTCCGGTAACGATAACGCCCATTGATCTTCTAACCTAATCTCGTCTGCCGCTGTCACCATCACCCCATCTCGCACACTCAGTAATTGGGTCAAATTACTTTGTGCTGATAGGAGATCTCCTTGGGACTGGGCCAGTTGTTGTTGAGCATTTTTGACTTGAACCTGAGCCTGAAGCACATCAGCAATAGTGGCAAAACCTGCTTCCTTGAGAGCTTGGGCATCATTGAGAGTAATTTGAGCATTATTTAAATTATCCTCAGCAATCTGAATTTGCGCCTGAGCCTGTTGAATACTGTAGTACCCCAAGCGAATTTGTTGGTTGAGAGTCTGCTGTTGTAACTCCACCTGGAGCAGTTGAATTTTCAGTTGTTCCTGCGCCGCCTGAAGATTGCCAGCGCGACCGCCACCACCATAGACTAAATAGCTGAGAGTGAGGGTCGTATCCAAAGTGGTAAAAGGATTATCTAGTGGCGTAATTGTATATTGATTTACTCCCGAAGGTCCACGAATGAGAACGGTTTGAGTTTGATTATAATTCAAGCCGACACTGGAATAAACTTGATTGTAAAATTTCTGTTCTAGGCTATCCACAGAATAGACGGCTGTATTGAGATTAATCCCCAGGCTCAGGTTAGGTAAATAGGCCGCCTCGGCAGATTTGACTTTTAGTTGGGCCTGTTGTAACTGTTGCTGAGTGATTTGTAGTTGACGGTTATTTTTCCGAGCTAAATCCAAAGCCTCCGGTAAACTCAATTTAATTAAATTTTGGATTTGGAGTTCGCTTGGTGCTTGCGGTAAGACAAGGGGAGCTACTGGCAGTTGTAGGAGATCAGAATCTTCTAGGGCTAGTTCAGGACTCGGTAGCACGGTGGGAGAAACAGGAGACAGAGATTGAGCCAAGCCGCCAGCAGACAGGATCCCGAGAATGCCTCCGACTAAACTCAAAGTTGTCAATAAAGAAAACAAGGGAAAAGCATTCATGAGAATTGAGGAACGTTAAAGCATTTGGCGAGCAGTTAATTGGGCAAATAATCCAGGCTGATGGGCAAGTTCTTCAAAGTTTCCTTGTTGAACGATGCGTCCCTGATCCAGAACATAGATCTGGTCAGCATAACGAATAGTGCTCAGACGGTGAGCAATCACTAGACGGGACACATTAAGCTGGTCTAAACTTTCAGTAACGATCGCCTGGGTTTGATTATCAAGAGCGCTGGTAGCTTCATCAAACAGGAGAATTTTCGGTTTCAGTACCAAAGCTTTAGCAATCAAGAGGCGTTGGCGTTGTCCCCCAGAAAGATTGGTTCCCCCTTCACTGACGACGGTATTCATCCCCATCGGCATCGCTTTAATATCGGCAGCAAAACCGGCCATCGTTGCTGCTTGCCAAGCTTCATCGAGAGTCACCAGAGAACCCCCGGCGATGTTATCGAAAATCGAAGCAGCCTGGAGACGACTGGTTTGTAGAACAACCCCTAACTGACGACGCACCGCTTGGATATTAAGTTGAGCTAAATCCTGATCATCGTAGTAAATCGCTCCTGCTTCGGGAGTTTCAAACCCCAGGAGAAGCCTTAGCAGGGTTGATTTCCCACAGCCAGTTGTCCCAACTAAAGCGACAAAATCCCCGGCATTAACGGTCAAGCTTACCCCATTAAGAATCGGAGACTGTTCCGGTTGATAACGAAAAACCAGATCACTGACCGTAATTTTGCCATTTAATTTACCTGGGTCAATTTTAGTTTTATCTACTTCCAGAGGAGCCTTGAGTACCGGTTGAGTTCGTTCCCATAAATTCAAGACATCCAAAGAGCCTACTAGAGTATTACTCAAACTGGTAATACTACCAACAAAAGTACCCAAGGCTGCATTAGCCGCCATAAAGTTGCCCACACTCAACTCAGGTAAAACAAAAGGATTGAGGGGACGCATTTGACCGTAGGTAAACCAGAACAGGACAATCGTCACCACCGAGGAAAGAACTTGGTTGGATAA
Source organism: Microcystis sp. LE19-8.1F (assembly GCF_027531715.1). Classification (NCBI taxonomy): domain Bacteria; kingdom Bacillati; phylum Cyanobacteriota; class Cyanophyceae; order Chroococcales; family Microcystaceae; genus Microcystis; species Microcystis sp. LE19-8.1F. The sequence continues at coordinate 3,336 of NZ_JAPZSO010000171.1, forward strand.
ATTCAGACTATTGGTAGTGATATTTATCTTGAGATTGAGTTCTGAGCGCTGGCGGTAATCATTGGACCAGTAAGCAAAAGCCCGTTCCTGGGCTCCGGCTACGCGCAGTTTAGCCACGCTGTTAATAATTTGCACCACCTTGCCAAAAATTTCCCCCTCTAGGTTGAGCAGAAGACGATTTTGCCTGACGATAATGTAGCTATGAATTGTCGTAATCATCACCGTAGCGATCGCCGTTGCCAAACCCAGGAGGGCAATATCGAAGGAGTAATAGAGCATTAAACCTAGGTTTAACAGAGCAAAAAAACTACTGAGGATAACATTAAGAGTCGAGCCACTAAGCTGACGACGGATTTTGGTAATGCCCATAATGCGGGATTGTAGATCCCCACTACTGTACTGCCGAAAAAAACGCGCCTGGAGTTGCAGTACCCGGTCCCAGACTGCTGCTTGAGTCGAAGCATCAGAAGCCGTTTCCAAGCGCAACAGAGTAAAGCCTTGCGTCAGCTTAAAGAAAGTAACGCTGATGGCCGAGGTAACCAGAACCATCCCCATTTGCCAAAGTAGTCCCGTCTCCGCATTGGGAATCACTTCATTAAATAAATGCCCAATCAGGATCGGGTTGAGCATATTCAACAAAGTTGCTGAGAGAGCACAGATAGCAATGAGAAACAGATCGCCGTAGCGTTGGTAAAGGGCAAACTTGAGGATGGCACCAATCCCAATGACCTGAGCGGTAAAAGTCCGATAAAACATTAAGGCCATGGGAGCCAGGCTATTGGCTACCTCGACACTGAGGGTGGCGGTAGTTTGAGCAACCGGGTCATAGATGAGATAAGGATGGCCTGGGACGGGAATGAGGGCGACGGGAGCCTTATTTTGGCGGTAGGCCAGTAGGGGGCCATTGTCCTGATTCCACCATTGTCCCGACAACAGCACATAACGCATCTGGAGGCGGGAAGCCCGAATAATGCCTTCGAGGGGATTTTTCATGCGTTTGAGGTCTTCTGATGCTGGGGGCGGTTTGATTTCTACATTCAGGTAGCGGCCAATCCGTCCCATTGCTCGCAGTAAAGGGGTGGGTAATTGTTCAATATTTTGTGCTGGTGGACGACCAAAGACTGTGGAGAGTTTGGCTAGGGTGTTTTCGATTACCGCCTGGTTTTGTTGGACACGTTGTTCGAGTTTGTGAACTTCTAGCCGTGCTTCATACTGATAGAACTTGTCGAGGTAGCCGATTAGTAATTGGTGATATTGAGCCATCCCCCGGTGCAGGTTTTCCGGTTGGGGTGGTTCAGTCGTCAATTCTATTTGGGTTGTTTCATCCGCCCGGAACCACTGTTGTAAAAAGAGAGGAATCGGGACAGAGTCGGCGCACAGTACCAGATCTGGCTGGCCCAAAAAGTGCAACTTACCCTGATGACATTGCAACCACAGCAGATTATTAGAGCCTTGAATAATCGCTTGCGGGGCGAGGGGTTGACTGATTTGATTGAGATTCAGGGGCGGATGGGGTGGACTGGAGAGTTTATCGGCGAGAAATCGGCCTAAATGGGTCAGCCAACCCAGGATTTCGGGACTCCAGGTTTCCGCTGAGGCTAGGTCACTTTCGACTAGGGGGGTGACTTCCGTCTGTTCTAAGGCGATCGCCATCAGGCCAAAGGGGACAGCCCCAGGGTCTATTCCCCACAAGAGTTCCCCCGCTGTGACCGTAAACCAATAGTGACGATGACCTTCCCAGCTTTCTTCGACTTTTTCGACACAAAAAAGCGCGAGACTTCCCTTCTCTACCCGATACAGTTGCTCCGATGAGGTAAGGGATAAGCTTTGATTACTGTGAATAATTTGGCAAGAAACTGCTTCAATCATATAGATTTTAGATTTTAGATTTTGAGATGCTTACATTTATAAAGTCACTCCTCCTCCTTCTACTTGGACTAACTTGGCATAGTAACCTCCAGCCTGCCAAAGTTGTTCATGGGTTCCTCGCTGAATTACCTTACCTTGAGCTAAAACAATAATTTCTTCGCAGTCTCGAATCGTACTCAAACGATGGGCGACAATAATACAAGTACAGCCCCGTCTTCGTAAATTCAAATCAATCAATCGTTCGGTTTCTGCATCCAAAGCACTGGTGGCTTCATCCATAACAAGAATCGAGGGATTTGTGGTCAAGGCGCGGGCAATTTCTAAACGTTGTCGTTGTCCACCACTCAGATTAGCCGCCCCTTCTAAGAGAACACTATCGTAACCATGGGGAAGACTAACAATAGTTTCATGAATTAAAGCATCTTGACAGGCCGCCACCAAATCATGGTCAGAAATCGTTTGATCCCACAGCGTTAGATTTTCTCGAATAGTTCCGCCAAATAAGACAATATCTTGTTCAACCAGGGCGAGGGAATTAGTCAACAGATAAGGACTAATTTGGCACCGAGACTGACCATCAAAATAAATTTCCCCGCTGGTTGGTTGATATAGTCCGGTGACGAGTTTAGCGAGGGTTGATTTTCCAGAACCTGTCGCCCCCACCAAGGCGACTCGTTGGCCTGGTTTCAGTTGCAAATTAAAGTTATCAATCAAAGGCGCTTCTACAGAACTGTAGCCAAAACTAACCTGACGAAATTCCACATAACCCTGAAGTTTGGGGCGGGTTAAGGTTTCGGTTATTGATGCTTGGAGAAGCAGGGTTTGTTGTTGTTTAATTTCGGGATCAATGTCATTGTCTAGGACATCATCAAGGCGATTAATCTTCCCTACCATTTCCTGAATATTTTGTCCGAGAGTCACCAAACTATTAACCGGCTGAAGGAATTGCTTAGATAACTGTTGAAAAGCAAAGAAACTTCCCAAGGTCATGATCCCTTTAATCACTCCCAGTCCACCGAGAATAATGATAGCTAAACCAGCAATATTAGAAATAAAACTGGGTAACACCCCCAAAACTTGGCTTTGGACTCCCAATTCCTGCTGACCATTATTCGCTTTAGCGTAGTAGCCAGCCCAACGGGCAAAAAATTCGGTTTCTAGTCCAGTTGCTTTAATAGTTTCAATATTTTGAATACCACTAATGCTAATCCCTGCTACCTTACCAAAATCTTGAATCAGCGTCATATTTGCATCAACTCTGGCCCGGGAAACCCACTGGAGGGCGACTAAGTTTACCGCCGCCAGCAAAATGAGAATTATCGTTAAATTTAAATCGTAGGTCATTAAAATTACGCCATAGATTACCATCGTCACTACCCCAATCATTGTCGTAGCGAGACGACCACTAAGGGTACTAGCAACACTGTCGTTGTAACTAACGCGATTGCTAATTTCCCCGGCAAATCTCTGGGCGTAGAAACCAATCGGTAACTGTAATAAATGCCAGAGAAAACTCCCGGACATTTCCACACTAAGTTTAGTTTGCATCCGGCGAAGATAGCGTAATTGGGCTTCATTGAGCAAAAAATTAAGCACTGTCGCTAACCCCAAAGCCCAAAGAATCGGTAATAACCAAGACCGGCCTTCACCAATTACTTCATCGAGGTATTCACCCCCCAAAACCGGTATCGCCACTTGAGGGACAATAATTAGTAGTCCGAGAATAAAACAAGCGGTAGCCGAATCGAGAACTGTAATTAATCGTTGGTAGAGGGATACTAAGATATTCGGTTTTATCCCTCCCTTTTCGAAGCTATTAGTAGGTTTAAAGGTCAATACTACCCCAGTGTATCCCTGGTCAAAGTTTTCCTGGGTAATACGACGACGACCAAGGGCCGGGTCTGAGAGATAGGCCCATTTTTCATCGAAGCCCTCAACGACTAAAAAATGGTTGAAATTCCAAAAGACAATGTAGGGCGGATCAACATGATAAACTTGTTCGAGTTCGTATTTAAATCCTAGGGCTTCTAGCCCATAGCTTTTGGCCGCTTTGACAATACTGGATGCTTTACTACCATTACGAGAAATGCCACAGACCTGACGTAATTCTGCTAAGGGAATATACTTCTGGTAATACTCAAGAATGATCTTTAAAGCCGCCGCCCCACATTCTACAGCCTCCATTTGTAATACTGTCGGAGTTTTGACCCGCTTAAACCGCACCTTAGTCGTTTTCGGTGTTGTAGTAACCATGACTTATTCCTCACCCGTAATTGAACGAAAGAAGGGCAAAACAAAGGAGATAGGCGCTCTTTGATCTACTGTAACTTGACTGATGGTTGTCGTCCCTTGGGTAATTTTTTGATTCGGACCTTGACGGGAAGACCATTCAAAGCCACTATAGGCTTTTGGGTCAGTTTTCAGGTGAATAGCAACTCCAATAGTTTGATTATTCGCTGTTAAACTTTTAGCAAGATCAGCATCACCGATTAACAGCGCCGCTTCTTCAACAGAACTGGGAAATTCCGCTACTTTAGTGACAGTTCCCACAATACCGCCGTAGTCTTTTTTCTGCACGGTGCTGGGGGTGATTTCTGCACTCATCCCCGCTTTGATCTGTTTGCCATTACCAATACTAAAAAAGCTTAGACTAATTAGGGATTCTTCCCGATCAGAGCGCATTAGTTTGGCAATATTTTGACCAGGGTTTACCAGTTCTCCTACCTGAACTTGAATGTCAATAACGCGACCAGGATATTCGCTGCGAATGTAGCCATTGCGTTGGATTTGCAGTTGTAATTGGGCGATGTCATTCTCTAAAGATTGCCGCTGGTTTACTTGCTCGTCTAGGGTTTTACGGGTTCCTAAATCTAGTTGGGTGAGTTGACTTTGAACTTGGATTACTTGAGACTTAAGTTCATCAATTCTACGCTGATTTTCTAAAAAACTTTGTTCATTTTGAGTTGCTTGAATCTCTAATTGTTGAACCTGATTAAGCAGTTGACTGATTTTATTATTATTATCTAACTGTGCTTGTTCTAATTGAGCTTCTTGAGAATCTAATTGTTTTAGGTTGGCTTTAATGCTGGAGTTTTGATCAAATATTTGTAGGATTTGCTGCTCTGTTTGCAAGATAATATTAATGGTAATAAGTTCTTTTGCTTGTAATTCCTTCTGTTTGGTGTAGATCTTTTGCAAATTTTTCAACACTTCATTGGCTTTATTGAGTTGCTCATTAAGACTTTGACGTTGGGCGGTGATCGCTGTTCGATTGGTGGCGAGGGACTTAACCCCAGTAGTTTGTAGTTGTTGAACTTGAGTCAGGATATCTTGTTTCTGACTGAGAATCGCTGCGAGATTTTTATCCTTAAGTAAACGCCCAAACTGTTCGGCTTCCCGAATCTGTTTTTGGTAATTAGAGCGTTGTTGTTCAAGAGTAAGCTTTTGCTCTGAATTATCTTGATTTTGTAGGGTATTTTCGCGATTAAACTGGGAATTGAGGAGTCTGAGTTCGGCCTGCTTCTCGCGGAGTTGTTGCTCTAGTTCTGGCTGTTCCACAATTGCAATTAAATCCCCAGTTTTGATGGTTTGGTCGAGTTTAACCTTAAGGGATTTAATCCGACCAGAAGCAATTCCTTCGATTTGCGTGACTTTTTCAAGATAAACCAGCACCCCCTGACCCATAACTGTAATTGGAATCCGGCCAAAAATGCTCCAAATCACAATCGCTACTGTCACAAAGGCCAAACTTCCCGTCCACCACCACCCCTTCGGACTGATGACTTCCATCAATTGATCGAGTTTTTCTGGCGAGGAGAGACGCTCAATAGACTTAGTGCGGAAGGGGGAATTAGGGGGTGGAGTCATTTCAGTTAGCAGTTATTAGTTAGCAGTTATCAGTTAGCAGTTATCAGTTAGCAGTTATTAGTGACTACCGCCTGAAGTAGTAAGGTAGATATTGCCCACCAAATCAACAAGATTACCTAAATGCTATTGCATTATTTAAAGCGTGTCAATCCATTATTCCTGTCCTTTCTGGAGAAGTCTAAGAGATTATCCTTTCAAATAACCTCCAGCAAAATCCTTTTCCCTGGGTAGGGAAGGGACATCCCCCCGGACTGCTAAGCTGAGAAAACGCTTACTAGCCTCCAGTAGGATATGACGTTCCTTAAGCAGCATGAGGGTTTGTTGCACTTCCTCTGGAGACGCAGAATCTGCCTCCATTTGTTGCAATTTTTTCAATAATTCTCGAAACGTGAGGGCTTGGTCACAGGCGAGAAAAACTAAACGCTCTAAGCCGTAGAGATAGGAAACCCGCTCGGTAGCGCAGGGACGAGTATCAAACAGGAGAATACGGTGGCCGTGGTCATCGTAGCAAAAGAGGGGCGCTTGCTTCGAGCCCCAAAATAACTTCCGCCATTCATTGACACAGCGTTGAGTGGCCTGGAGACCTGGGGTATCAAACTTGATGGGATGGAGGTGTAAATTCTCCCCATTGTCACCTGTTTTTTCAAAGAAGTAAGCCAAGTCAGCAATAGCCTGGGACTCTAAAGGATAAATGTAGGAATAGCTGGCAAAGGGTGCAATATTGATCCCATACTTGGCGGGGTCATTGTGATAGGGACTAAAACGATCATAGCGAATCCGACGTATTTGGCTGGGGGGTTGTAGATGCACAATTAAAGGCAGCCATTGGGCCATTTCTGCGTACCAATCATCTTGTTCTCCAGGAAAATCCACCAAAATGTTCCAAGCAAGGCGAATGCCAAATTCTCGTCCCCACTTCAGCAGTTGTATGTTGATGGCGGTACTGGTGCCTTTGTTCATTAACTTCAGCACTTGATCGTGGAGGTTCTCAATACCTGGTTGAATCCAATTCACCCCAGCTTTGGCTAATTTTTCCACATCATGGTGACTTAAATTAGCCTTAGTCTCATAAAAGAGAGTATAGGGAGGTTGCTTTTCTGAAAATTGAGGAATCAGGGTTTGCAAATGTTGTTGAGACAAAATATTGTCAACCACTTCAAATTTACGGATTTTATAACGTTGGGAAAGTTCTGCAAATTCCGTTAAAACCTTATCTGTGGATTTGGTGCGGTAGTTAATCCCATCGCCATTCAAACCACAAAAGGTACAATGATTTTTCTGCCCCCACCAACAACCTCGGGAGGTTTCTGCTAGTAATCCCGGCACAATGGTTGTTTTTAATTGGGATTGCGTTAGGGTTTTAAAGTAATCGTCATAGTCGGGTGTTGGTACTTGATCTAAATTGTGAATTATGGCTCTGGGTGCAGTTTCCCACTTTCGTTTAACTTCTCTATCTCGTGGGGTAATTACACCGTAGGGGACTTTTTCGGGGGCAATTTCGCGCCCTTCCTCAATTAATAAACGACACAGGGGAGCAAAAAGTTCATCCCCTTCGCCGGAAGCGACAAAATCTACCCAAGGAAATTCTCGGTGAGTGGTAACACCCATAATTCCTTCACAATTTGCTCCTCCCATCAAGGTGATAATTTCTGGTTTCAGGGATTTAATACGCCGCAGAATTGCTAGGGAAGCACAATGTTGTTGAAAAGTAGAACTACAGCTAACAATTTTGGGCTGATAACTGAGAATTTCCTGGGCTAACTCTTCGATAAACACCGTAGCCGCTTCTCGAATTTTCCACAATTCTTGCTGCATTTCTGAGTCATGTCTAAGGGTTAAAACTTGCTCAAAATATTGCTGATAATCTGGAGAAAAATCAGGAAAGGCTAGGTGAGAAAATGTCCATTCACCGACTAAATCCTCGGTGGCTTGACGATCAAGAACACCATATTTTTTCGTGCCAATTTTGTCCGCAAATTTCAGATTGCCGTAAACTGCTGTTGAAGAAATCCCTGCTTGGTTTAAACAGCCCTTTAAAATACCAATCGCCAGCGAAGGATGGGTAATATCCGCATAGGGCATCAGGACGAAACAAACATCTACCATAGTAATGAGCTTTGGGTTTTAAATGGTTTTTCAGAAGTTAACGTTCTCGAAACTTTAGGAAAAATCAAGCCTGATTAAAAGCCTGCCGCACTCTAGGTTGAAAAAAGTAAGACAAAATCGCTCCGTAGATAATCAGTAACAGTAAGCTGAGAAGCCAAGGTAGTCGTCCCGCAAACAGACTAATGATAATGATGGCAATAGACCTCTTGCAAAAGTCTTAAGTCGATCCTTGTACAGCAACATTTTTGAAGATTATCAACTACTAATAAATAATTAACTGAAAGTCCCTCCCATTATTGTTTCTATCGTTTGTTTTCGGATTTATGCAAGAGGTCTAA
>NZ_JAPZSO010000049.1:0-9237 GCF_027531715.1 Microcystis sp. LE19-8.1F
AGGGCATACCGGAACCTTTGGGCTCGATCCAATAAACGCTTGGGGAGAGAATACCTCTACTTTTTCAGAAGCAATTCTGTCTAAGCAAGTAATCTCTGTGAACCAAGAATCCCCGTCTCTTTAGAGCGGGGAGTGTCAACCACTTCCCTATATGTGGCTGAAGATTAATCGGCTTGTCGGGGGTTGCCAGAGCGAGTTAAGATAAAATGCCCGATTAACTGCCGAGTCTATCATATATGGTTGATGCTGCCACGTTCTCCTCCGACACCTCCGCGATCATTGATGCCTTTGAAACACCTCTAGAGTTTAACTTTCAACTGCCGGATCCCGAAGATGAAACCATCCAAGATCATGACTTTCAGCAGCAACTGGATTCTTTTTGGCAAGTCTGCGATCGCTTTGATTTGCAAACGGAAATCTGGCGGGGGCGAATTTTGCGAGCTATTCGCGACCGGGAAAAGCAAGGCGGTGATAGTCGGGGTACAGGCTTTTTAAACTGGTTAAAAAAGCGAGAAATCACTAAAAGTCAAGCTTATGCTCTGATTCAATTGGCTAATAGTGCCGATACTCTCCTGGCGGAAGGACAACTGGATCCCGATAGTATCAATAATTTTAGTAAACGCGCCTTCGTAGAAACGGCCAAATCTGCCCCGGAAATTCAAAAATTAGTCAGTGATGCAGCCCGACAAGGGGAGAGAATTACCCGTCGGGAAGTGAAGCAATTGGCCGATGAATGGACGGCGATGAGTTCAGACTTACTACCCGATGAAGTGAAAGAAAAAGCCAGCGACGGCAGTTTACCGGCGCGTCATCTCGCCCCCTTAGTCAAAGAATTAGAAAAGTTACCCGATACTCATATCGACACTCTCCGCCAAGAAATCGCCGCTAATCCCGATGTGGACACGGTAAAATTAATCACCTCGGAAGCACGCAGTTTAGCCAAATATCTCGATGCGGCGGCCCAAGTACAAACTCTCCGACGGGGTAATTTAGATATCGAAATGGCTCTAGAAGAAGCTTTGCGCGTCGATTGTCTAAATACGGCGGCGGACCTGGTTAAACAAGCCACACAATTAGAGCAAGCCGTAGCTAAACTTTATACTACTTGGAAACGTTTAGGTAGTTTGTCCGATCGCCTCTATGTGGATACGGGAGCAAGTAATCCCCATCTGCGATCGATGTTAACCTGTTTGGAAAGTTTAACCAGTGAAGTGATCGAAGTAGAACTGGATGAAGGTGGGCAAAAAATGGTACGTTTACGCATTATCAGCGATGGGGGAAGTTAGATGCTTTGTTGGCGGTTGGGTGTCTTGAAGCCATCAGGAGTCAGTATTCAGTATTCAGTATTCAGAAGTCAGTATTCAGGAGATTGTTTTTATTTATTCTCCCTGCTCCCACTTCCTAACCCCTATCCCCTAACGGCTTGCTGCTATAATCTCTGAATATCCTCAACTTTTATGAAAACTTATTAACAGATACTTGACTTTATGCTAAAAATCAAGGAAAAAAAAGCAATAATTAGCATCGGTTCCATAACTGCGGCGATCTTGCTCAGTTTAACCCTAATTCCTGCCGCTATAGCCAAGGATGTCCTTCTGAGAGTGGGCATTGTCCAACGTTTTGGCGATGAAGCCAAGGAAAAATTAACCCTGAGCAGTACCAGTGGTGATAATCTCACCCTGCGCGTGGTAGGAGAAGATGGCCAATCCCAAACCCTGCAAACCAATCGCCTACAATTAGAAGTTATTCCCCGTCCCCTTGCTTCTCCCATCCTCCAAGAAAAAGTCATTTTGAGCGACCACGCCACCTTTGAAACCGCCGAAAATAGTGCCAAAAATTGGGCAAAAATGGGCATTAAAGTGGAAATTACCCAACCCGGACGCTGGCAGGTCTGGGCAAAACGAGAAGTTTATGAAAATCCCCTAGTGCGACGTTGGTTGCTGACCAGTTTGCAAGCCAAAGGCCACAATCAACCCTATATTAATAGTGTTTTACTCAAAGAAAAGCCGCAAGTTTCTTTCCAGATCAACGGGGTGCGCTATTTTCCCAAAGAATTAGAAATCGAGAGCCAAAAAAACCTGATTCAAGTCACCCATAGCCCCGAGCAGGTACGTTTGTACGGGGGAACTATGCGCCTACAGCCCAACGCCTACGGCACTTTTACCCTAGTTAATAACGTTCCCCTCGAAACCTACCTGCGTGGGGTTGTACCCCACGAAATCGGTCATGATGCCCCGGAAAGTGCCACCCAGGCGCAAACTATTATCGCCCGTACCTACGCCCTCCGCAATCGCCGCCGTTTTCAAGCCGATAATTACGAACTCTGTGCCGATACCCATTGTCAAGTTTATTATGGATTGACGGGAACTAATCCCCGGGCTGATCAAGCGATCGCAGCCACGCGAGGCCTGGTTTTAACCTACCAAAATGAGTTAGTGGATGCCCTTTATTCCTCCACCACCGGCGGAATAACTGCCCTTTTTAGTGATGTTTGGGATGGGGAAGAAAGACCTTATCTCCGGGCAGTGGTGGACTCCCCTAATCGAGTCTGGGATCTGTCGAAACAATCCCTCGCTAATGAGACAACTTTTCGCCAGTTTATTAATCTTAAAGATGGTTTTAATGAGACGGGGCGACGGGTTTTTCGCTGGCAAAAACAAGCTTCTTTAGCTGATTTGAGTCAAGACCTAGAAACCTATCTAAAACGCAGAAAACATCCCCTCGCCCATTTCCAGAAAATCCAATGGATGGAAGTGACTAAGCGCTCTCCTTCCGGTCGGATTCTTACTATGACCATTCAAACCGATAAGGGGATTTTGGAACTGCATAAAAATGAGGTGCGTAGTGCTTTGGAACCGCCTCGCAGTACCCTATTCTACATCGATCCTATCTACGATACCAATCGACAGATCCAGGGTTATAACTTTATTGGTGGCGGTTTCGGCCACGGGGTAGGATTAAGTCAATTTGGTTCCTATAATTTAGCCCGTTTGGGTTGGTCTCCCGAACAAATTCTCGCTTTCTATTATCCCGGCACCACCATTCAACCTCTCAATAATTCGATTGTCTTTTGGCGAGGAAATTAAGCAGTTATCAGCTTGTGAAGGCAAGAGGCAAGAGGCAAAAGGCAGGAGTCAGGAGATAGGGTGATAGGGTTTTGGGGTGATAGGGTGATGAGACAGCTTTCTCACTTCCCCATCTTCCCACTTCCCACACCCTATCCCCACGAAAAACTTTTTCAGCAGACCCTAAGTAGATCAAATATTTGACTAAATTTTACATCGGTAAACGCTGAATATCTCGGTTAGAACCAATCACCACCATTGCTAAATCTTTGTATAATCTTTCTTGGGGATTGGGGTTAATCTTGAATTTTTCCGCATTACCGACAGCGACAATATTTAACCCATAACGATTACGAATTTCTAACTCTGCTAGGGTTTTACCGTGAAAAGCTTCTGGGACTTTTAACTCGACAATACTATGTTCGGGATCGAGATCAAATCGTTCTAAAATTGATGGTCTAGTCAAACGGTGCGCTAACTCACAACCGGCATCGTATTCGGGAAAAACTACTAAATCTGCACCAACTTTCTTGAGTAATTTTCCATGGATTTCTGTGGAGGCTTTAGCTGCGACAAAATTAACCCCTGCTTCCTTACAATTGAGAGTAGTAATGATACTTTCTTCAACGTATTTACCAATAGCGACAATCACCGTATCGGTTTCAAAAATTCCCGCTTCTCGCAGAGCGTTAGGTTTGGTAGAATCAAGCTCGATCGCATTATCTACTATTCGATCAGATAACGCTTGTGCTACTAATCCTTCTTCAATATCTGTCGCTACCACTTGATAACCTTGTTTGCGTAAGGTTTCACAGACAGCGCGCCCAAATCTGCCTAATCCGATGACGGCAAATTGACGATTTTGGGGACGCATACTACTAAAAAATTTAATTGATTGCATAAGAAGTTAAACTGTTACGCATTTAAAATGCTGGTGTCAATGATTGAGGAGACAGGAGAAACTGATAACTGATAACAAAGGCCGAAACTAAAACCTAATTGGTTAAGCTAAAAGCTTTGATGAGCTTAGTTTCTAACCTTCTTTTTAGGTAGGAGAATTGCCAGATTCTGTCTTTTGCCTCTTGCCTGTTGCCTCTTGCCTTCAGAAACTGATAACTGATAACTGATAACTGATATTAATTATCCCACTAAAAGGTTTTCTTCGGGGTAATTAATAACTGTTGGTTTCGGATCGCCGATGATAGCCGCTATTAAAAGTATAACTCCCACCCGTCCCAGATACATCATAAAAACAATAATTAACTTAGAAATCGGCGATAGGGCGGCGGTTATCCCCGTAGATAGTCCGACAGTTCCAAAGGCAGAAACCACCTCAAAAAACAGTTGAATCATTTTAAAATCTGTCTCCACAAATGAGATAGCTAGGGTGGAGATAATAATCGCTATAACCGAACCAAAAACCACCGCCATTGACTTTAAAATTAACGGCATAGGAATGCGCCTTTGATAGAGAGTTACTTCTTCACGACCTCTTAAAACCGAGCGGGTACAATTATATAAAATCCTAAAAGTTGTGGTTTTAATACCTCCCCCTGTACCGCTAGGACTGGCACCAATAAACATCAAAGCCATGGTAATTAATAAACCTTCTACGGAAATTTTACCGATATCAATGGTATTAAATCCTGCTGTTCTCGATGTTACCGATTGGAACCAAGCGGCCAGCAATTTATCTTTAATTGATAAATTAGCCAAAGTGTCACCATTTCCCTGTTCAGTAAGTAAAAAAGCCAAGGTTCCCATCACTAATAAAAATATAGTTGTGCTGATAGCAACTTTATAGTTAAGAGAAAAAACAAAGCCTTTTCTTTTATATTGAAAGCGGTAAATAAACCAAGTGTAAAACTCGATAATTACCTGATAACCGATACCTCCAAAAATGATCAATCCTGTGATAGATAAGTTAATAATAATTGAAGACTGATAGGACATCAAATTATCTTTAAACAAGCCAAAACCTGCATTATTCCAAGCACTAATACTATGAAATAAAGATAACCACACCGCATATCTAAAATCATACTTTTGGGCGAAGACAGTTAACATAATCAAGGTTGCTGTTAACTCAAAAACTAGAGTAGTAGCAATCACTGATTTCATTAAACTTTGACTACCTTGTAGGAAAGGTCGATCGAAGGATTCTTGAATCGCTAACTTCTGTCTCAGGTCAAATTTTCGCCCAATTAATAACATTAAAAAAGTGGTAGTGGTCATATAACCCAAACCCCCCACTTGCACTAATAAGGCAATAAATAATTGACCCCAAAAAGAAAAATAAGTACCCGTATCTACTACAGCTAAACCGGTGACACAGACAGCAGAAGTGGAGGTAAAGAGGGCAACAATTGGGTCATTCCAAGTGCCGCTGGTGGTAGAAACAGGCAACATCAACAGGGAAGTTCCCGCTAAAATTACCGCAATAAATCCCAAGCAAATTGTCCGGGCAATCGTCATATAAATTCCTTAGTGAAAGTAGCTAAGAGAAGATTGTTTTTTGGCTAACACTTCTTGATAAACTAACTGTAAGTGATCGATATTTTTGCTGAGAGTGTAAGAGTCTAAAACTCTTTGACGGGCTTTTTGTCCTAAAATTGTTGTTAATTCGGGATGATCCCGTAATACGGGCAAGAGAGTTTTTAATTGGGTAATTAGTCCTTTAGTATCTAGAACTATTCCCGCACCTTTTAACACTTCCCCATCGGCCCCCACATCCGTAGCCATACAAGCAACACCGCAGGCCATCGCTTCCAAGAGGGAAATCGATAAACCTTCCACTAATGAGGGTAAAATAAAGCAGTCAACCCCGCGCAAAATTTCAATTCGTTTATTTTCATCGCCGATAAAACCTAACCAGATAATACCATCTTCTTCTCCATAAAAAGGTTTGAGGGAAGGAGTCAACGGACCATCACCAACAATGAGCAGTTTGCATCTACCCCCTAAATTGGTTTTTTTCCAAGCTTTCAATAAAGATTCTACATTTTTCTCCGGCATGATCCGACCGAGATAAATAAATAAACAATCGGCATTGTATTGAGCTTTAATATGCGAGGTGCCGGGACAATACTTATTAACATCAACCCCATTGGGAATAATTGCTAATTTTTCTTCGGGAACTCCCAATTTAACTAAAAAATCCCGTTGAGAAGTGGAAAAAATAATTACCTTATCGTAATTAGCTAAAAAAGGGGCGTGTAGTTGGTAGGTTAATAATTGGGTACTGGAGATGAGATTGCGAATTTTACTATCAAAAGCCGGGTGAAAAGTCGCCACCAGAGGCAAATCTAAAGACTCACAAATTTCTGGTAGCAGAAAATCGAGGGGAGACAGGGGTAAGGACGCATGAACTAGATCGGGTTTCAGTTCCCTGAGTTTATCCTGTAGAACCCGACTCGATTTCAGGGTGGGAATAGTATAGACTTGGGAACTATAGAGACGTGGCAGGGTGATTTCGTCGTAAAAGTCAGGCCAATCGCTTACGGTGGGTTTTTCGGAAGAAAAATGCAGAAAACTGACTTGATAATCTCGATCGAGCAGGGAATTAGTCACTTCTCGCCCATAGGTAACGTTACCGCAAAAAGGAGATTTTTTTCCTAACCAGGCAATGTGCATTCAGATTCTCTTAAGAAAAAGTTAATTTAGCCAAGTATCACTTTACTAAATTAGCCGTAAAATTAAAAGCTAATAGAGTACCTAAGCAAAATTAATTATCCATCTAAGTCCCCAGCTAAAAATTGCCCTTTGCAAGAGTGCCTATTTGATAGTTAAAATTCTCGGCTTTTTACTGATTCGCCGAGGACTTGCGACGACGACAACGTTCTGAACAGTATTTGACCTCATGCCAACAGTTTTGCCACTTTTTGCGCCAAGTAAAGGATAAACCGCAAACAGGACAAATTTTACTGGGAAGATCGGACTTCGAGGGCTGACGTGCCATGATTAAAATTAAAAAGTCAAAAACTGCGCCTTATCTATGAGTGTAGATGAAAATAATCAGAGTTCCCCACTCGATCGCCTGAGAATTATTTTAGTTGAACCAGCCGGAGCCTTAAATGTGGGTTCCACTGCCAGAATTATGCGGAATATGGGCTTAAGTCGCTTAATTATCGTCAATCCCGCCTGTGATATCCTTGCAGAAGAAGCGCGACGCATGGCAGTACACGGAATTGAAGTCCTAGAAAACTGTTCACGGGTAGCCACCCTGGGGGAAGCTTTGCAGGGTTGTCATCGCATCATTGCCACCACCTCGAAACCCCGTCACCTGAATACTCCCCTCGAAACACCCCGGACCGCCTTACCCTGGTTACTCACCCCTAACCTGGAATCGGCCTTAATTTTCGGGCCAGAAGACCGGGGTTTAAGTAACAGCGAACTGAACCACGCCCAGCGTTTTGTCGGTATTCCCGCTAATCCTCAATATTCCTCCCTCAATCTCGCCCAAGCGGTGGCGGTTTGCTCCTACGAACTGTACCAAATGGCCACGGAAAATAGGCTCGAACCCCCGGTAGAAACGCTCCCCAATGCCACTTTTGAGGCTCTAGAAGGCTATTATCAGCACTTAGAGAGCTTTTTGCTCAAAATTGGCTATCTTTACCCCCACACCGCCGCCGCTAGGATGGAGAAATTCCGGCAATTTTATCATCGGGCCCGTCCCACGGTGGAGGAATTAGCCCTGCTGCGGGGCATTATCGGTCATATTGAAAGTATCGGGCAACTTTTTCTCGGTCTTGATAGTCTCAAGGGCAAGAAAAAAAATTCTCCTAGCGATCGATAATAAATCTGGATACCCTTGAGGAAAACCGTGACTCGTCAAGTAACTCGTCGTCCCACTAAAGTCCAATCTGGTCCTGGGTCCCCTAGGTCCCTGGACTCAAACAATAAAAAAAGGCCTGTACCAGTTAAAAAGTCGAAAAAACAACGTAAACCTAACCTAATCGCTTCTTTTCTCCTTCAGGTTCTTCGCTTCTCTATCCTTGGTGTCGGTTTAGGTGCGATCGCTGGTACGGTTTTAACGGTGGTGGATCCGAGCAAATTACCCCTACACCCAAAACCCACCGCTACTAATTCCCCGACTCCCAAACCCGTCACCCCAAAACCTACCACCTTAGTTTTAAACGAAAATCTGAGCAGCCTCAACCAGAAATTACAGGCTTTAGCGGTCAAATATCCGAAATTACAGGCGGGAGCTTTATTTATTGACCTCGATAACGGTGCTTACGCTAATTTTCGCGGAGATACTATTTTTGCCGCCGCTAGTACGATTAAAATCCCGATTCTGGTGGCCTTTTTTGAGGATGTGGACGCGGGGAAAATTCGTCTCGATGAAACCCTTGTGGCCACTAAGGATGTCCTGGCCAGTGGGTCCGGGGATATGCAGTATCTGGGAGTGAATAAAACCTATACTGCCCTAGAAACCGCCACTAAAATGAACGTAATTAGCGATAATACCGCTACTAATATGTTAATCAAGCGCATGGGCGGCAAAGAGGCTCTTAATCAGCGTTTTCAAGCTTGGGGTTTGACCAGTACGGTAATTAATAACGCTTTACCTGACTTGGAAGGAACCAATACCACAAGTCCGAGAGATTTGGTGACAATCTTAGGAAAAGTTAATCAAGGGGAATTACTCAGTTTACGTTCCCGCGATCGTCTATTGAATATTATGCAGGAAACGCGCACTCGCACCCTGCTGCCGCAAGGTATCGAGAAAGCCGCCGATATTGCCCATAAAACCGGTGATATTGGCTCGATGTTAGCGGATGCGGGGATTATTGATATGCCCAACGGCAAACGCTATCTAGGGGCAGTGATGGTGAAACGTCCCCACAATGATAGCAACGCTAGGACTCTGATTCAACAAATATCGCGCACGGCCTACCAACACTTTAAATGGTATCAAACTCAACCCGCAGCCAAACCGCAACCGGTCGCCCAGTCTTCTCCCTCTCCTAGTCCGGTCGTTATTCCTAGTCCGGGTAATTAGGGTTTGCGGCAAAAAGTTTTTCGTGGGGGTAGGGTGTGGGGTGTGGGGTGTGGGGTGTGGGGTGTGGGGTGTGGGGTTTTACCCATTTTCAGGTGGTCAATTACCTAATTTTCAGGGAAAAAGTCCAGGAATTTTGCCCCCGATCCCCGCAATGGCTGGCACTTTTTG
>NZ_JAPZSO010000127.1:0-1308 GCF_027531715.1 Microcystis sp. LE19-8.1F
GAGAAACAATTAAACCGTTAGAACGACGAATTAACTGAATCTTGCTAACAGTTATCTGTCCCAATCGTTTCCAATTGGCATCGCTTACAGATAGCTGTTTTTCGGTATCTCCACTAACATAACCAATTCCTTTAGGAGAAGAAACTAAATCTCCTTTACGGAACCCATGTCTTGTGGTAGAGCCACCATATTTACGTCGTTTACCACCTTTAGAAAAAACCATCAGGTGAAGTTGACGACGACTAATAGGAGGACGTTTGATGACAGCAAAGGGAGCGTTCGTTACTTTAACAGAACCCTTCCAATCGTATCCATGACTATTAGAAGCATGAAATGGCCAATAATCTAAAAACTGAAAACAGGCAAGAGCAATTCCATCGTTAGCATGACTTTCTGGTGATTGTTCTGCTTTATTTTTGGACTTTTCTAGTCGCAAATGTTTTCTAAGATTAGAGGTTTGCCAACCAAAGCGAGTATGGACTGTTGCCAATTGAGATAGTTGCTCAATAGCCCATTTCTGTCCGACCATAACCGACGAGAAACCTTTTCCAGACTTAGCTCCTTTTCTACCAGAAGTTAGATCAATATCGGCTTTGATGTACTCAAAGTAAATATCGGTAATTGGATAGATTTTGGTTAGTTCGGAAACGACTCGAAGTTCAAGTTGACGATTAGCTCTGATTGAGGGAGCTAATTTTCCTGTTCTTCTATTTGAGAATCGTTTTTGTCGATGCGCTCTTAGATTAAAAGAAAGTTGGCGGTTAATCCGTCTTTTTCTACGTCCTCTTCGCATTAACCGTCTATTGTCCATGCGCTCTTTTACTCGTTTAAAAGGAAGTTCTAAGTGAGCCTTCCAAAGAGTAAAAAGAGAGGATTGAACGCCAATTCCAGAGAATAATTTACCCGGGTCAATACCAATAGCAATCGGTTGGGTTTTACTATCGGAAGGTTCATCGGTTAGCTGGACATAGAAAATATCTAAGTCGTTGAATTTACCGATAGCTTTTCCTTCCTTAATCCACCGTCTGGCCCGACTAGGTTTGGTGGGCATTAACGGTTTTCCGTCTTTTGAGATAACAGGAACTCTTGCCATGGAGATAATCCTTAAGAGTGAAGTTAATGTCCCTTACCGCAACACAATCAAGATGTCTTGTCTAACAACGCTTTACCAATAAAGCTGAGAGGGAATCCGAACTAGGGAAGCATTCGGAAGTCTGTGCCAGATTGTGTCTCGGTGCGGTAGTCTCTACTTGCGTCGCCTAAATTGGTTTAGGCAAGCTCCGTCCCTTTTAGGGCGGGGTTAGTGAC
>NZ_JAPZSO010000191.1:0-34016 GCF_027531715.1 Microcystis sp. LE19-8.1F
AATATCGGAATCGTCGTCGAAGATATAGTTTAAGAGTTAACTTGTTGGCGGCTATTTATAACTGTGAGTTAGGGATAGGTATAGCAGCTTCTTAAAAGTTGCCTAAAGATTAATCAAGTCAAGGAGAATTTATTCTCAATTTTTATAATTGAGATAGTTTGTGCCGCTTAAATAAAGAGGTTTTGATAACCAAATTAAAGCAGCTCTAAAGAGTTTTGAGTTAAAAGTTAAACTTCAAGTTTTCATTCAGGACGAATGTACTGATTAACTAATTTTTTGGGGAAAATTAGTTAACCCATCATTATAACATATAATTAATTTGCAAGAGTTCTAATCAAATTAGTGTGGTCTGCTAGGCTTCGCCGCTCTTCGAGAACGCAGTGCCTTCGGCAACGCCGTCATCTTATTGATTAAACTTTAAAAATGCGATCATGTATTGCCGTTGTCAACGAAATAGCCGATTTTTCCGATTTTCACCTCTCGATCGCACAATTTAAAAGGAGCCCTCAAGATGACCCAAGACAAACCGATCCAACGCCAAATTCTACCGATTCCCGACTTGACCCCCTTCGGTCTAACCACCTACGATGCCAAGAATCCCGATACCCACTATCCCCCGATTCGAGATATCCGACCGCCGGCCGGCGCACCCAACGTGCTGATCGTGCTGCTCGATGACGTGGGTTTTGGAGCCGCCAGTGCCTTCGGTGGTCCCTGCAATACCCCCACTTTCGAGCGATTAGCGGCGGCTGGGTTAAAATACACCCGTTTTCATACCACTGCCCTCTGTTCTCCCAGTCGTGCGGCTTTGCTCTCCGGAAGGAATCATCACTCGGTCGGCATGGGCAACATCACCGAAACCGCCACCTCCGCCCCCGGACAGAGTTCCGTCCGCCTCAACACCAAAGCCCCCCTTGCCTTAACCCTGAAGCTGAACGGCTATTCCACGGCGCAATTCGGTAAATGCCACGAAGTACCAGTTTGGCAAACCAGCCCGATCGGTCCCTTTGACGCTTGGCCCTCCGGCGGGGGTGGATTCGAGTATTTCTACGGCTTTATCGGTGGCGAAAATAACCAGTGGGAGCCAGCACTGTACGAGGGAACAACCCCGATCGAACCGCCGAAAACCCCGGAGGAAGGCTATCACCTGACCGAGGATCTGGCCGATCGAGCGATCGCTTGGATTAGTCAACAAAAAGCCCTCGCCCCCAATAAGCCTTTCTTTGCCTACTTCGCCCCCGGCGCAACCCACGCCCCCCACCACGTCCCGAAGGAGTGGATCGACAAGTATCGAGGCCAATTCGCTCACGGTTGGGATCGCCAGCGTGAGATCACCTTTGCCCGACAGAAAGAACTGGGCGTAATTCCCCAAAATGCCGAACTCACCCCTCGTCACGCCGAAATTCCCCCATGGGATGACATGGACGAGCGCCTGAAGCCGGTATTAGAGCGCCAGATGGAGGTGTACGCCGCCTTTCTGGAACATACCGATGATCAGGTGGGACGAGTGATTCAAGCCTTAGAAAAGCTAGAAATCCTCGACGATACGCTAATTTACGTCATCGTCGGTGATAACGGTGCCTCCGCCGAGGGAACGCTCCAGGGCGCGTTTAACGAGATGGCCAACTTTAACGGGTTAGCGAGTCTAGAAACCCCGGAATTTCTCCTCTCGAAACTAGATGACTTCGGTGCGCCCGATTCCTATAATCACTACGCGGTCGGTTGGGCCTGGGCGATGAGTAGCCCCTACAAGTGGACGAAACAGGTCGCTTCCCACTGGGGCGGCACCCGCAACGGTACGATTGTTCGTTACCCCAAACTCATCCAGGAAAAAGGTGGGATTCGTCACCAATTCTGTCACGTCATTGATGTGGCCCCGACGGTGTTGGAAGTGGTAGGCATTCCCGAACCGACGATGGTTAACGGTGTCCTACAAAGTCCCTACGAGGGTACGAGTATGGTTTATACCTTTAACGACGCAGCCGCCCCCGAACGTCATGATGTGCAGTATTTCGAGATGTTTGGCAATCGGGGCATCTATTACAAGGGTTGGAGCGCGATTACCAAGCACCGCACCCCGTGGGTGATGACTGGACAGACGATGGTTCCTTTCGACGATGATATCTGGGAACTATACGACGGCAGTACGGATTGGACGCAAGCTCGGGATCTCTGCCAGGAAATGCCAGAGAAACTGCACGAACTACAGCGACAATTTCTGATCGAGGCGGTTAAATATAATGTACTGCCCCTAGACGATCGCCAAGTGGAACGGGTCGATCCCGCCACCGCTGGCCGGCCTACCCTCGTGCGGGGAAACTCGCAATTATTCTTTGCCGGGATGGGGCGTTTGTCTGAAAATAGCGTCATCAACATCAAAAATAAATCCTTCTCGGTGACGGCGGAACTGGAAATTCCCCCGGAAGGCGCAGACGGGGTGATTATCGCCCAAGGCGGCCGCTTCGGTGGTTGGAGTGTCTATAGCCACGATGGAAAAGCCAAGTTCGTCTATAACGTGCTGGGGATTGAAAGTTTTGTCACCGAGGCGACGCAGACGATCCCGGCCGGCAAGCATCAGGTACGGATGGAGTTTGCCTACGATGGTGGTGGTTTAGGACGGGGGGGAAATGTCACCCTCTACTACGACGGTCAACCAGTGGGTACGGGTCGGGTAGAACGAACTCAGGCTTTTATTTTCTCCGCCGACGAAACCACGGATATCGGCTACGAATCTGGTACCCCCGTGGCGGCGGAATATACCTCGAAAACCAGTCGTTTCA
Source organism: Microcystis sp. LE19-8.1F (assembly GCF_027531715.1). Classification (NCBI taxonomy): domain Bacteria; kingdom Bacillati; phylum Cyanobacteriota; class Cyanophyceae; order Chroococcales; family Microcystaceae; genus Microcystis; species Microcystis sp. LE19-8.1F. The sequence goes on from NZ_JAPZSO010000191.1 coordinate 2,781, forward strand.
CCGGCAAGATCGGTTGGGTTCAACTCGATCTGGGTACGGACGATCATGACCACCTGATCGACCCGGAGGAACGTCTGAAAATTATCATGGCCAGGCAGTAGAAAAGGGGACTTGCGATACTGGTAGCTTTATCTAGACTATCCCTCGGTTAAAAGCAAAAAAATTGAGCTTAAATTAGCAACTTTGTCCTATGGAATGGTCTTTTTTGAGAAACTTTGCCATCACTTTATTCGCACTCTTAAATCCTCTGGGAATGCTGCCGATTTTTATTAGTTACACCGCTCGCGAACGTAAAGAAGTACAACGACTCGTGGCTCTATTTGTCTCGTTAACTGTCTTGTGTTTGTTGTTGATTTTTATGTTTATCGGAACGGCAATGCTAAAATTCTTTGGTGTGACCTTAGACTCTTTTCGCCTGGCTGGTGGCGTGCTTTTGTTGATTATCGGTATCAACATTGTTAACGGTTCTGGGGCAGGGACAAAAGAGCTTTTAATTAATGAGCAAGGCGGGGATTATCTCAGCGAAGCTAAGTCAGTTTATCGGCAGATTGTTATTCCTATGGCTATGCCTTTATTAGTGGGGCCTGGGGTGATTGCTAACGTTATCCTTTATGCCAGTGAAGCCGAATCAAGGCTAGGTATTGGTACGGGCATTGAACTGATTTTGATGACAATTTTAGTCAGTTTTTTAGTCTTTCTCATCCTCGCTGCTGGCAAATGGTTACAAAGACTTTTAGGAGATATTGGCTTGAGTATTACTCAGCGAGTTATGGGCCTATTTGTAGCGGCGATCGGAGTACAATTTATGGTGACAGGTTTGATTAATATTTTTGTCGATCAGATCGTTCCGAAACTACCATCATAGCCAATTGCTAATTAGTCTAAATAGTTAGCTAAGAAAATTACTGGAAATATCAAATAAGCTGTTGTATATTTAAACTGGGTATTAAGGAGAGCAATCATGATAAATTCTGAGCAATTGACCAAATCCCTGAAGCGTTTTCGTTATACACTTTTTCTGGGAGTAGCGGCCATGGCAATCACTAGCTGGGGGATGCCCAATATTTCTGTAGCCCAGACTACTCCTGCTCAAGAAAAAGTGCAGTTAATGTTCGTGCAAACGGCGGAAGATCTTAAGGTAGATCCCGTCGCAAAAACAATTCGCCTGGTGAACGTCAACAAACAGACATTATACTTTTCCGATCGCCCGAACCGGATTGCTGGTAATCTGACCATGGCCGCCTACATGGATGAGTGGACAGCCAGGGCGGGAAAAGATAATTTTGCCAACGATCCCCCCAATGCTACCCTCTCGGTCTATGAACCTGGCCGTCAAGACAATACTATAATTGTCGTCGAGATTAGCAATCCCGTCATCGATGGCAAGGACTTGATTTATAGCTACAAGCTCATCGAAGGGACTCTACCCAAGGCCGGCGGGGCAACTTCCCTATTTATCGATTGGATTGGTGTTGGTGGTGGTGTCGGTCCCGGCTTTTACGGGGTGGGGGCCGGTACCCGCGGGGTCGGTTTATACGGTGGTTACGGTGGCCCCCTGCGCTATTAATACACTTGTTCTAAGCCGCCTGTAAATTTATCTACCGATGAGGAGAATTCCATGAGTTACAGATACATCAATCAATTAGCCACACCCGAAAATTTGCGTCGATTTCTGGAATTTGTCGATCTAGCGGCCGGCGCTGGCCAAGAAACGGCTAATGTCTGGGAAATCGAGCGCCGATTGGTCAATAGTCGCCCGATGGAGTTATGTGTAAAAGCAGTTCTGCAAGAACCAGCTTCCGCTCAATTAGTGCAAGAAAGATACATCGGCAAACCCTACGATCTCGAAGCAATGTTAAAAATGCCGAAAGGTTCTCTCGGTTGGACTTACGGCACAATTATGCACACTTTGGGCTATGATCCGCAATTTTATCCCCAACGCGAGCAATTTGATTCCGATGCCGACTATATTGGTTTTCGCATTGATAAAACCCACGATATCCATCACATTCTCACCGGGTTTAGTTTAGATACTCTTGGAGAATTGGGAGTAATTTCTGTCACGGTCGCTCAAACTCGTTATCCTACTTTTCTCCTCATCGATATCCTCTCTTTACTGATGACTTTTTTTACCAGTGATACTCTGTTAAGTGAGGTAGAAAGTGATGCCGATTTAAATAAAACTCTCGGTTACAAATTCGATTTAATTTCTCGGGGAATTACCATCGGTCGCCAGGCCCAACCTCTATTCCCGATCAAGTGGGAAGAAGGATTAGAAAAACCCTTAGATCAATGGCGTGAAGAACTGAATATCAAACCAGTTTTAGACGGGCCTTGGAGTTGGTACAGTTGCCCGGAATTACAAGCAGCGATCGCATAATTTACCCCGCAGATTTTTATGAGAGAATAGTTAGGGATAATTCTGCTTTGATCTATGATCAAAAAAACCTCTAGAAAACCAAGCTATACTCAAATTCGCTGCCTCTGTCAAATAATTGTCGCTCTGATGGTCTTAATGCTGCCGGTGACAAATACTCTGCGACTGGTTTTAGCTTTTCTTTTCGCTTTAATAGTGGCAATTATGTTACTAGCTTACAGAATTTCTGGCGTTGCCCCCTGGCAGTTAGAACTATTAAAATCTCCCAATCATCGGTGGCATTTCTGGAATCCCTATTTTATACGATCAGCAGTTTCGGACTATTAATTTATCTGCTCGCTTCCGAACACGCCATCGTTCATTTTGCTTGTGGTTTTTTGGGTATTATTAGTGCTTGGTTAGCCATACAACTGATCTACAGCCAAGAATATGCAGTGCGCTACTATCATGATGGTAAGGGCCTAGTTTTTCCCGATTGCGATCGACCTAATTGGACGGAATTTCTCTATCAAGGTTTTTGTATGGTGGCTTGTTATCAAACCTCCGATACAAGTATTAATAGTACGGCGATGCGGCGGCTGGTAGCAACCGACGGGATGCTTTCCTATTTTTTATCCGTCTCGATTATTGCTATTATTTTTGGCATGATCGGTAATTTACTCTAAGCAAAAAAGATATTTTATTAAGGAAGTTATGGTTCATCAGAAAATTAATCTCGATCGCCTGAGTCCGGAAGAGACACTAATTACCCCCACCTATGCTTCCCGCGCCCTGACTTCCGCTGTACCTAAATACGAGATTCCCGAGGGAGAAATGCCGCCGGCGGTGGCCTACAATTTAATTCGGGATGAACTCGCCCTTGATGGTAATTCTCGCCTGAATCTGGCTACTTTTGTCACCACTTGGATGGAACCAGAAGCTAAACAATTAATGGCGGAAACCTTCGATAAAAACATGATCGACAAGGATGAATACCCACAAACCGCCGAAATTGAACTGCGTTGTGTGAATATGATCGCTAGACTCTGGAATGCTCCCGAAAGCGAAGCGGCAACCGGTTGTTCTACCATTGGTTCCAGTGAAGCGGCGATGTTGGGAGGCATGGCTTTAAAATGGCAGTGGCGCAAACGCCGACAAAAAGAGGGTAAACCCACCGATAAACCTAATTTAGTCATGGGCATTAATGTGCAAGTTTGTTGGGAAAAATTCTGTCGTTATTGGGAGGTAGAACCACGTTTTGTGCCGATGGAAGGGAATCGTTTTCATCTCAATGCGACCGAAGCAATTAAACTAATTGATGAGAATACGATCGGGGTAATTGCCATTATGGGTAGTACCTTTGATGGTAGTTACGAACCCGTCCAAGAAATTAATGATGCCCTAGAAAAATTTAACAGAGAAACCGGCTGGCAAGTTCCCCTGCACGTCGATGGTGCTAGTGGTGGTTTTATCGCCCCTTTTCTCGATCCCGATTTAGTCTGGGATTTTCGCCTCAAATGGGTTAAATCGATTAATGCTTCCGGGCATAAATACGGTTTAGTCTATCCCGGTGTCGGTTGGATTATCTGGCGAGATCGGCAAGAATTGCCAGAAGAATTAATTTTTCATTGTAATTATTTAGGCGGTGATCTGCCTAATTTTGCTCTTAATTTTTCTCGTCCCGGCAATCAAGTAGTCGCTCAATATTATAATTTTTTACGCTTGGGCAAAGAGGGTTATCGACAAATTCATCAAGCCTGTCGAGATACGGCTCTGTATTTATCGGGGGAAATCGCTAAGATCGGACCGTTTGAATTAATCACCGATGGCAGCACTATTCCGGTTTTTGCTTGGAAATTAAAGGAGACAATTAGCGATCAAGCTAATTATAGTTTATTCGATTTAGCCGATAAATTGCGCGAGCGGGGTTGGTTGGTTCCTGCCTATACAATGCCCAAAAATCGCCAAGATTTAACCGTGCAGCGCGTGGTGATCAAAGAGGGATTTAGTCGCGATATGGCGGCTCTGTTGTTGCGGGATCTTCAGTCAGCGATCGCCTTCTTTAAATCTCAGTCTAATTATCAGTCAAAATTATCTGGTTCCCATTTCCATCACTAACAGATGTTGAGGAAAAACTCGCTTAAATTTCCTAAATATTGGCAACCCTTACAAAGTTTTGCTAATTTTTCCACTCCTGTCTTAACTTAGTATTTCTGTACTTTATGTCATTTTTCAAAAGTGATGACAGACTTAGTTAATTATTCCGAAGCGCGATTCCTCTCTCAGAGGGGAATCGGGCTTTCAGATGTTAGTCACAACTATTGAAAATTGGTATGATCGAGGACAGTAATGCCTAAATCTTACCCGACTACACACAAAAAAATCTGACTTAATCCTATGCAATTTGTACCAGCTGTCGATATTAATCAAAGATATTTAATGCCAACTACACCATCTAAAGCTAGAGGATGGATGAAAAAAATTGGGCATACCTTGCTAATATTTTTTGTAGTTTTACTACTGACTCTAACCTCCCCTCTTTTGGGAATAGCTCAAAATCCGACACAACCGGAAAACAAAATTGACGGCTTTCCAGTTATGTTAGATGGAAAAACTCTCTTTTTTATCCGGCGGGGAGTTTCTTCATTTTCGGCGGAGGAGAGAGCTAACGCTATTACCCGGAGAATTGAAAGAATTGCTCAAAATGATTCTATTCCTATTGAGAACCTGACAATTGAGCAGATTCCTGATGATAACTCACTTTATTTAAGTGTAGATCAAGAAGTAATTCTAACGGTGACGGAGCGAGATGCAAAAGCCTATCGTTCAACGCCGGAGGTTTTAGCTCAACAAGCTTTACAAAAAATTCAGGTCGCTATCGCTCAATATCGCCAAGATCGAAAACCCGAACAACTACTTAAGAATATCATTTATACGGTTATAGCCACCTTTGCTTTCTTGATTATTAGCTTTGCAGTTATCAAAATTTCAGGGAAGCTATTTCCCTTCATTAGACGTTTGATTGAATCCTTGACACCGGGCATTCAAATCGGGAATATCGAGATTGTATCTTCCTCTAAAATCAGCTTTTTTTGGCTGCGAGTTTTTCGGATAATTCGCTTATTTGTTCTGTTTTTATTATTATTTCATTATGCCACATTTGTACTTAGTTTATTTCCCTGGACAAGAGTTTTTAGCGAGAGTATTTTAGGTTATTTTTCTCAATCATTAGAACTGGTTTTATCGTCGATTGGCCAATATCTTCCCAATGCCTTTATTATTGCCATAATCATTTTTATAACTTACTACTTAATCCGGCTAATCAAGCCCTTTTTTACAGCAATAGAAAGAGGAAATCTGGTTATTCCTGGTTTTTATACTGATTGGGCTAAACCTACTTACAATCTCCTATTAGTCATAATTATTGCCTTAGCAGCAATAGTGGCTTTTCCCTATTTACCCGGTTTTGATTCCCCTGCTTTCCGAGGTGTTTCTGTTTTTCTCGGTCTTCTTTTATCCCTTGGTTCTACTTCGGCAATCGCCAATGTCATTGGGGGAATTATTCTTATCTATACCCGTGCCTTTCGCATCGGAGATCACATTCAGGTAGGAGATGTAATTGGCGATCTAATTGAAAAAAACTTCCTAGTCATTCGCATTTGCACTCCCACTAATAAAATCATTACTATTCCTAACTCATCTTTATTAAGTAGTAATGTGATTAACTTTAGTATTTCCTCGCGGGAATTAAACAGAAATCTAATTATTCAGACAACGATTACCCTAGGGTACGATCTGCCTTGGCGAAAAGCCCACAAAACCTTAATTGAAGCTGCTCTAGAAACTGAGCATATTCTCAAAGAACCCGCACCTTTTGTCCTGCAAACTAGCCTAGATAATTTTTACATCAGTTATCAATTAAATGCTTACACTAACCAACCCAATTTGATGGTAATAATTTATTCAGAACTCCATCAAAATATTCAAGATAAGTGTAATGAAGCCGGGATTGAGATTCTCTCTCCCAGTTACACCTCCCTACGAGATGGAAATACAACAACCATTCCCGAAAATTATTTACCTTCCGATTATGTTGCGCCTCCCTTTCGCGTTCAATCTTCAGACAATCAAGAAAACAACACATTATGATAGTAAATCCGTTTTTAAGCCCTCACTTTTGGCGGATTATTAATATAATGTTAATTGAGCTTAGAAGGAGATAAATCGATGACGGCATCCTATGAGCAAGACTTTGGACTTTGGGCCGAACAAATGGCCGATTTATTAGCCTCTGGTCGGTTTGCCGAGTTGGATATTGAGAATTTAGTCGAAGAGGTGCGGGATTTGTCGAAACGGGAGCGCGATCGCTTACTCGCTAGTCTAAGATTAATTTTGCATCATTTATTAAAGTGGGACTATCAACCTCAACGGCGATCCCGCAGTTGGCTGGGAACTATTCAACGAGAACGGGCTAATATTAGGCTCTATTTGGACGATAGCCCCAGTTTAAAGGGATATTTAACCGATGAAAGCCTATTTAAACTCTATGCTGTTGCTTGTTGCGATGCCTTTAGAGAGACGGGATTAGAGTTTCCACCCGTTTGTCCCTACGGCATTGAGGATATTTTAAATCGTTCTCTTCATTTGTCGGAACGATAAAAGGCGATCGCAGTTTGCTGCTGGAGCTAAGGGCGATCGTTTTTAGGGGGATGAGATTAAAGGAGGCAATTACCCGCCCAATTCTTCACCAACTAACAACCGCGATCACCTAAATTTTCGGCTCAGTGGAGACCTGACCGTGGCTTCTAGCGGATCATTGCCCGCAGGGAACTGGAGAGTTGATTGGCTGCCCGTGCGGCCACCAATCCCGAAAGGGCGGCGACGACCACTGTAGCAAGGCAGGTTAGCTGGGCCGCCCCCGGACCCCCTACCCCCAGTACCATCGCCACGGCGGTCAAAGGTAGGCGATAGCCGCCAGCAATACCGGCTGCTGCCCCCGCCGCACCGGCCAGATCCCCCGAAATCTCAAAGGTGGTTGCGAACACCCGGCCACTGAGGTCGCCGATCGCCAGAAAAGGGACAAACACGCCACCACAGCCCCCGGCTAAAACGGCAGCGGTGGTGGCGGCAGCCCGGAGCAGAGCTACCGCCAACAGGTGATAAGGAGTCGTTTCAATGTTTTCGGCCCAGACGATAGCGGCTCCCCCTGGTCCAAAAGCCGCTGCGGGGGTCGCCACCTGTCCGATCACGATCGCCAAGAATAGCATCACCAGGCCACCGATCAGGAGACGAGTGGCGGGCCTGTCCCGCAAGCCTCTGGCCCAGTAGATCGCCTCACCAGTGAGGGCTGTAATCGTGCCGACGACCAATCCGATCAACAAAGTGGCACCCACCGCATCCCCGAAGTCAGTCGGGGCAACCTGCGGCACGACCAGCCGGATCAGTTGCAGCTTAAAGGCAGCGTTGACTCCCCATCCCACCAGTCCCCCGGCTAACATCGCCGCCACTCGCTCCGGGGTGATCGGAACCTGGCGTCGCTGACTCAACTCAAACATAAAGAAGCTGCCCACCAGAGGGATTCCCATCAGGGCAGAAACACTGGCCGCACCGCCGCCGATGGCCAGCGGCCGCACCAGTTGACCCAGGGCTGGATTTGTGCTACCTAACCAGGTTCCCGTCGCCACGCCAATATGAGCCGCTGGTGATTCTGTTCCCATGGGCGCCCCCAGCCCAACAGTGGAGAGGATGGCTAGGGCGCGCAAGGGGGCTAGATTCCAGGGGAAGCGCTCTTCGGCACCGGATGCGTTGACCACGTCACCGGTCAAATCGGCGCGAGCAATGTCATGGGGGAAGGAGTACCAGTCCATGAGAGAACCCCAGCGGCCAGAGGAAGTCGCCCCCCGGGGAGCTAAGGTCTGCACGGGTTGCCCCCTACCCAGTCCAAACAGGACTAGCACTGCTAAGGTAACGCCCACCAGAGGCAGCAGCAGTCGCCAAACGCTATCCAGTCTAGAGGCAATATCGAGGGTTTGCTTGATCGCCTGGGTCAGCAGTACCGCAGCCAGAGAGCCGATCAAACCGCCGAGCAGACCAGCAACAGCCCAGCGGCCTATCCTAGTTAACAGAGGTTGTGGTTTATCATTTGCCATAGAGTTGAATTACCTTCATTTAATGCTGGATCTCGGTGATAAGTAAAGACGTGAACGGGTAGGCCCTAGAAGTGAGGTGTCGCACGACGGCAAACGGAGGGGGTTGACATTTTATTTAGGTGCGCTATACCGTGGTTCTGACTAAGTTTTTTCCTGAAAAGGTTGGGAGGGGGAGCAAGCCTTAGGTCCCTAGATCAAGTATTGGCCTATGGACTTGGCCCTATCCTTAATAACTAAGTAATTTAGCATAATATGTTCTGAACAACCCAGTTATTTAGCTGTTGTTGAAGTTTGTTATAAGTACCTAAGCAAAATTAATTACACATATCTAACCACCTCTTGCCTCTTGCCTCTTGCCTCTTGCCTATCTTCACTAGGAAATTAATTTTGCACGACTACTTAGTTATTGGTCTTGGCATTTTAAAGATATAGATGGGGGATCGTGGTGTTAAATTTAGGTGGTTATCTTGGCTTTTTGAGCGGCATTATTTTCGGCTTTTTCGGACAAGTAATAATTGTTTGCTGTCAGGAATGGCGAACAAATTTGTCTTTTTTATGGGGTTCACTTGGGTTTTTAAGAGGTAGTTATTTAATGATTCCTGCCAGGGAGCAAGAATAGCTTTCAGGTTGAGTATTTACTGTGAACCGTAGTGCATTAAACTGGATATTAGAGTGTTAGAAAATAACAAGATTATTGGTTACACTTTCATGATACTATGAATAGACAGCAAGATTTTTGAAGGATCACGATCAATGCAATCCCTAATGCTCAGAGTTAAAACTGCTTGGAGAAGTAAAAAACTAAGGAGAATTATATCGCTCCTATTGCTTTTTATCTTGATGCCAATTTTTCTTTATGCTTGTTTTAGTGATCTTCCTAACCAATCATCGGAGCAACGGCAAGGAACCCTTTTGGTTTGGTATCCAGAAGAGGGAAATTTAACTAAATTATTAGGTCTCGTTTTGCAAGAGTTTAGAAAATTAAATCCGCAGGTGACAATTCTTGAACAAGCTATTCCTATCGATGAGATACCCGAACTTTTTTTTAAACAATCTCAAAGCGGATTAGGTGCGAGTGTTATTCTAATTTTTTCGAAAAATATACCCAGATTAGTATCCCAAGGGGTACTGAAGGAAATTGACCAGAAAAATCTAGATTTATCTATTTATTATCCCCCGACGCTGAAACAAGTTAGCTATCAAGGAAAAATCTATGGCATTCCTTTAGGTTCTCGTACTAATGTACTGTGTTATAATCAAAGAAAATTACAAGTTAGTACCGATCCGCTGCTGAAGCAACCTCCCAGCAGTTTAGGGGGATTAGTGGAACGTGCGCGCAAAGGCTATTCTGTGGGGATGGTGTCCTCTTTTGAAGATACTTTTTGGGGAATGGCAATTTTTGGCGGCTATTTGTGGGATGATCAGGGTCGGCTGCAACCTCGCTTAGATGGTTGGGCAAAATGGCTAGAATGGCTAAAATTTGCCTCGTCACAGCCTAATTTTATCCTCAATCGTCAACGGGAATTACTTCATGATGCCTTTGCTAGAGGCCGCTTAACCTATTATGTGTGTAATTCTATTGAAATTGCCGATTTAAAAAATAGCCTAAAAGATGATCTCAGAGTCGCTTTACTTCCCCAAGAAACTCAAGGTAAAGCAGCACCAATTCTCTATACACGGGTGATGGTATTTAATCGCAACAATAGTGATAATGAAAATAGTTTGGGATTAGCTTTAGGAAAATTTTTCACTAATCCCGAACAACAATTACAAGCAATCACCCAAACAGAAAGTTTTATTCCCACTAATCGACGGGTACAGATCGAAGGAAATTTGCTACCGATCGAATCGGTATTATTACAACAATCTCAAAATGCCGTGGCAGTTCCTCTGGATGATTGGGAAAAGTTGAATCAAATTTTAGAACAAGGAGAATTTTGGTATGAAAGAGTGATCGCTGGTGAAATATCTCCCTCAGCAGCAGCCCAAAAACTGACACTTTATATTCAATCAGGTCTTGATCAGTAATATGAACAACAATATTCCCTCTCTTTCGGAAATAATTGCTAACCAATTATTATTTTTAGGACGCAGAAATGTTCAAAGTCAATTAACGATCATTTTTCTGTCTTTAATTCTTGCTTGGTTATTATCAAAATGGTTATGGTATTGCTTAAAAAAAAGATTTCCTCACGTCACCAGTTTTATCCATAGTGATAAAAAGTTAACCCTAAGTCAATATTTTGCTATCCTGATACAGTTTCTTAATTTTCCAGTTATTAGCCTAATTTTACTTGACTTAAATTATCTAATTTTTTCCAGTCAAAACTGGACAAGAGGAATGATTAATTTCTCTATAGAACTAATGTGTTTTTATTTAGTTTATCGTGGTTTATTAGCTGGATTATACGCCAAGTTTTCCGTCAATAAAATTAAATATTATCATTTTCGGCTTTTAGCACCTTTATTGGTATTATTCCTCCTGAGAACCATTATTGGTTTCTACAATAATATTCAGGAAATTGCCCAAGTATCTCCCTTCAATTTATTCAATAGTCCGATCACATTGAGCAGCATATTCATTTTGATAATAGCTCCCTATTTTCTGGTAATTATTGTTATTCTTGTAGAGAGTATAATTCTGAGTATTGCTATTTTAAATCAGCAAGTGAGTCGCGGTGAAATTGAAGCAACTTTACTGTTAGGACGTTATTTTTTCATTGTCTTAGGTTTTATTATCATCTTGGGTTATGTGGGAGTTAATGGAACGGCAATAGCGGCAATTACTGGCGGTTTATCGGTGGGTATTGGTTTCGGTATGCAGGAAGTAGTAAATAATTTCATTAGCGGTATTTTACTATTATTTGAAAAAGTTCTCAAACCCGGTGATATCATTAATATTGAAGGACAGACTTCTCAGGTAAAAAAGCTAGGTATTCGAGCGACAACGGTGCAAATTCTTACAGACAATTCCGAAAAAATTATTCCCAATCAAAAGTTTTTTACTGAGGATGTCACCACCTATACGGGTAGTGATAACTTGATTTATTGTTCAATTGTTATCGGAGTTGGTTATAATTCTAACGCTCAACAGGTGATGAATTTATTGCTAGACATTGCTGACCAACATCCTCATATACTTAAAAACCCGCAACCAGTAGCCTTTTTTCTTAATTTTGATCATTCTAGTTTAAACTTTGAATTAAAGTTCTGGTTGGATGATGTTAATAGGAAAAAGCGAGTCATTAGTGATATTAATTGTGTTATTCTTGATAGGTTTACTCAACAGGGTATCGAGATTCTCTTCCCGCAGTAAGATATTCATATTCGCAATGATTAGCAATTTATATTGGTCAAAAATCTTATCTGATTATTTTCATCTGAAAATATATCACTTTCACTTATTAAATTCATCTATTTATTGTTTTTTATTAATAGTTTATATCTTGACATAAAAACAACTTTCATATACTATCTAGGTTAGATAGTATATTCAGAAATACTCAATAACCTAGAATCAAAATCACCCAGATTAATCTATCGTCAAGGAAACCAAGTAACCAAGACCGTTTCTCAACCGACTGTTCCTAGTTTGTTGGCTATGGACACCACTCGCCATGCCACTTTTACCTTTTAATTTTTGTCATCTACCCTAACTAAAAATCTCATGATTATCCCCCGTTTACAAAATCGTTTTCCCAGAAATAATCCCACCCGTCGGCTGCGAGCTTTCCTCCTAGGTCTTTTCGCTGCGAGTATGACCGCTTTACCCCTAAAAGCCGCCGAAGAAATTGAATTTGTCTATACTCCCCTCGTCTTTTCTGTATCGGTAGCATCCCTAGAAACCTTTGCTAAAGAAGGAAAAATCGATGCTAATTTAAAAAATTTTCTGGCCAGAGCAACTCCCGAAGAAAGAGAGAAATTTCGTGAGGCTTTATTAACAAAGATTGACATCGATCCTGTTTTACTATCTCGTTTTTTTAATAGTGTGATGGGTGCTGATATGCTCTCTCGTTTGGGCAAAAGCATCACCATTCAAGGGGGAATTAATGGTAAATATGCCCTGCGGGGTGCGATTGTTAGTGCCGCTTTTGATCCGGGGGGATTAACCCTTTTAAATGTGCTGAAAAAATTCCCCAATAATATACAGTTACAGGGGGAAGAAATCCTCGGATTAGCTAAAACCATCGATTATGCGGTTTATGTGGCGGAAGTATTTATCAAAGATATGCGCCTCTGGACAGCCGAGGAAGCCGCTGCCGTTAAACCAGCGATTAATTATGCCAGTTTACCCGATCTGCGTCAGCGCGGTAGCTTTCAGGTAAAAAAAGAAGTTTGGAACCTAACCGATAGCAGTCGCAATCGCAGTTTATATGTGAATGTTTATATCCCGGAAACTTTCCGAGACGGTAAAACACCTGTAATTATTTTTTCCCACGGATTAGCCTCGCGACCGGAAGATTATGCCCAAGTAATTGAACATCTAGCTTCCTACGGATTTTTAGTAGCAGCACCGCAACACCCCGGCAGTGATATCAAATACCTGCAAGGAATGTTAGGGGGGTATTATCGCAATATTTTTGATCGAGATGAGTTTATTAATCGACCCAAAGATATTAGCTTTGTCATCGATGAATTAGCCAGACGTAATGCTAGTCAATTTCAAGGTAAACTTGACCTAACTAATGTGGGAGTAGCGGGTCATTCCTTCGGGGGTTATACATCTCTAGCTGTTGCCGGCGCACAAATTGATTTTGATAATCTCGCCCAAGATTGTAATCGTCCTTACTCCGGGATTAATATCGCTATTTTACTGGAATGTCGCGCCCTAGAATTGCCTAGACAGGTCTATAATTTTCGCGATGAACGAGTGGCGGCTGTCTTTGCAGCTAATCCCGTTAACCGCAGTATTTTTGGGGAAAAAGGTTTAAGTAAAATCTCGATTCCTGTCCTCTTGGGTTCCGGAAGTTATGACCCGGCAGCTAATCCGATTTTTGAACAGGCCATTCCTTTTACTTGGTTAAAAATTCCGGATAAATATCTGGTCATGGTGGAGGGACAAGCTCATGTAAATTTTACGGAATTGGATGCAGGAATGCAAAAAACCCTGGAGTCTGTGGTCAATATCACTTTACCCGATCAAAATTTAATCGAGGATTATGCGGGGGCTTTATTGGTGGCTTTTTTTGAAGTTTATATTGCTGATAATGACAAGTTTCGTCCTTTTCTTCTGTCTAGTTATGCAGAATATCTCAGTCAGGGACAAAAGTTTAAATTAGACTTCATTACTGCCGCTTCTGACCAGAAATTATCTCAATTAATTGAGAAATTGCGAGTACATCGGCAATAGACACTAAGGCAATAGGCAATAGACACTAATTGCCTTCAGTAGCTAATAACTGAAAAATCTCCCCACCGCCCATCTGCAAAAAAGATTCTCTTGAGTTGTATAATCTCTAAAGGATTAGCGTACTCAAGAAAAAAATTATTTCATGCTCAGGAAAATTAGACTATCATACTTTGGCTTAATTTTAGGCAGTATTTTAACGGTTATCGGGATCATCGGTTATGCCCAAGGTAACGCCACGGTCAATTTAGCGGGGTTTTTCTACGGATTACCGTTATTATTGGGAGGTTTAGCCCTAAAAGCTTCAGAAATCAAACCTATCCCCTTCAGTCAACCCACTAGCCCCGAAATCTTGCAATTGCGCCAACAACAGGCTACTGTCACCCAAACCAAACTTCGCAACGATGTCACCCGCTATCGCTACGGACAGGAAGTGCATCTGGATGAAGCCCTAGAAAAGCTAGGATTAAGCCCCACGGACGAGGAAAGACCGACTTTAGTGGGAATTCGTGAAACTGCTGTTGATTCCGCCTATTGTCTCACCCTAGAATTTGAATCGCCCCTTTTACCCCTAGAAAAGTGGCTGGCAAAACAGGAAAAAATTGAAAGATACTTTGGCCCAGGAATTAGAGCCGAAATTAAGCAAGTTGACGAGGAAAAAATTGATTTAGCCCTAATTACTATTCCTAACGCCTAAATGCTCACGCCTATTCAGTATGGCTTCTTGGCACTCGCTGCCGTGGCTGCCGGCTTAATTAATGCTCTTGCCGGTGGCGGTAGTCTGATTACTTTTCCGACGCTGATGGCGGTGGGTATCCCACCGGTGATGGCAAATGTGACTAATACCGTCGCTTTATGCCCCGGTTATCTGGGAGCAACCCTCGCCCAAAAAAAAGACCTGCACGGGCAACAAAAACGGATTCAGTTATTGCTACCATCGGCAGTTATTGGCGGCATTATCGGTGGTATTTTGCTATTAAATAGCAGTGATAAAGTATTTGAGCGCCTGATTCCTTTTCTGATTCTTTTAGCGGCGGCTTTATTGGCTTTTCAAGATACTTTACGCTCTTGGCTGCAGCGGCGACAGGGGGACAAAAATGGTCATATCCCAGAAATTTTGGCAGTTTTACCCATCGCTCTCGCTTCAATTTATGGTGGTTATTTCGGAGCCGGTTTAGGTGTGATCGAGTTGGCAATTTTGGGCTTATTTCTCAAGGATAATCTCACTAGATTAAATGCTTTAAAACAGTTGCTTTCTTTGGTTGTTAATGTGGCCGCATCTTGGTTTTTTCTCTTTTCTAATCAGGTATATTGGTCGGCGGCGATAATGGTAGCAATTGGCTCTTTAATTGGGGGTTTATTGGGGGGAAAACTAGCCAGAATTATCTCTCCTAGTTATCTGCGCCAGACTGTGGTAATTCTGAGTATTATTACCGCTATAGTTTATTGGCTTCGTTAACAAACCGAGTTATAGTAGTTATCTTAATGATCAGGTAGTCTTCCCAAGTTTCTGCCCCACCAATAACAGCACAGAGAGTCAGCGTAATGGTATCAATTAATAAATTTCCCTTGATTCTTTCTAATCTAGGAGCTTTGATCGCTGAAAAATGCTGTTCTCTTGTAGTTTTAGGTTTGAGCTTCATTAAATTAATCAGGGGAAAATTATCAATTTTATCCTTCAAAAAACTTAGCATCTATCAGATAACAAATAGATATTTTGGCTCTTCTGGTTTCTGTGTGGAAACGAGGTCTATACTGATAGTTTCTTCCGCGGCTCGACGGCTCGACTGAGCTTCGCCGAACGTCTGAGCATCGCCGAACGTCAAAATAGTCCTAAAAGTCTTGCCCGATAAGCACTTCAGTATTCCCTAAGCAAAAATTATCACACAAAGTCGAGAAGAGCCATATTTTTTTGACAAAAAATTTAATCTGAGTCAAGATTACGCAAATATTTACGCCCCTTGAGGAGATGGGATCATGGGAGCGGGAGTTTGAGCATTTGTACTAAAATTTTTAGTATGCAGTTTTAAGGCAGTACAGCTTATTATAGAAAAGGTTGATCGATCAGGGAGCAATATGGCGCAATTTTCTCGCAAAACTCTACTAACCTTTTTTGCTAGTATATTAGTATTATTGTCGTCCTTGGCTCCGGCCCAAGCGCTAAGTTACAATAACCGCAATTTGACCGATAACGACTTTGCGGGGCAGGATTTGCGCGATTCCACCTTTGATCACTCTAATCTGCGCGGTAGTAACTTCAGTCATGCCAATCTGGAAGGAGTACGCTTTTTTTCTGCCAACTTGGAGGGTGCCAACTTTAGCGATGCCAATATGAGAAATGTCGATTTAGAATCGGCCCGTTTAACTAAAGCCAACTTTACCAATGCCGTTCTCGAAGGAGCTTTCGCCACTAACATTTTAATCAAAGGTGCAATTATCGACGGGGCCGATTTTACCGATGCAATTATTCGCTCCGATGTGGAAAAATATCTTTGTGAGAGAGCGACGGGAACTAACCCAGTAACCGGTAGAAATACCCGCGATACCCTATTTTGTCCCTAATACCTAACTATGCTGCCCCTAATCGCGCTGCCATGGCCGATCGAACTAGAGCCAGATCGGCCACAATTCCTGTAAGCTAGTATTTAATTTTTTAACAAAACCTTTAGAATAGACTTTCAAGCCAGTTTAATCGATCAGTCCCCTCTTGGAAAAAGGAAATTGTAACCATCGTGTCCACCAGTACCGTCGGCAATCAAGACAAAAAGCAGCAGCCCAGTAGTTCCTCCCATAGCTTTCTTCAGGGAGTCTCTAGAGTCGCGGGGGGAACTGTTCTCGGCCTGTTGATGGTATCCACGGCTGTCGTCACGGGGGCTGTGGTAGGATTAGCGATTAGTTACCGCAATCTACCCGATGTGAGGATTTTACAAGGCTATGTCCCCACGGAAACCAGTTATATCTACGATGTTAAAGGCAGACCCCTGACCAGCTTACACGGGGAAGCGAATCGGGAAGTGGTGGAACTCGCTCAAATTTCTCCCAATCTAAAACGCGCAGTGATGGCGATCGAAGATAGCCATTTCTATCACCATCGTGGTATTAACCCTAATAGTATCGGTCGGGCAGTGGTCGCTAACTGGAAAAGTGGCGGTGTGGTAGAAGGTGCATCTACCCTCACCATGCAGTTAGTCAAAAATATCTTTCTTTCCCATCAGCGTACCGTTAGCCGTAAATTAGCCGAGGCGGTCCTGGCAGTACGAGTGGAACAGGTTTTTAGCAAAAATGACATTCTGGAAATGTACCTCAATAATATCTATTGGGGTCATAATAATTACGGAGTCCAAACCGCCGCTAAAAGTTATTTTAATAAACCCGCCTCCGAGTTAAATTTAGCAGAATCGGCGATGATGGCGGGAATAATCCAAGCGCCGGAAGTTTATAGTCCTTTTAATAATTATAAAACCGCCAAGGAAAGACAGGCACTGGTTCTCAGTCGGATGCGTAGCTTAGGTTGGATTACCCCCGCACAGGAAGAGGCCGCTTTAAAGGAACCTCTGAAACTGGGTAAACCCACCGCTTGGCAAGAAAGTAAATTACCCTACGTTACCGATGCAGTGGTGGCAGAATTGCGGCAAAAATTTGGCAAGGAAACCCTAACTAAAGGGGGAATGCGGATTCAAACCACGATCGATCTCGACTTTCAAAATATGGCCGAGTCCACCATCCAACAGGCCTATAATAGCTTGCGTCGTCGCGGTATTCGCACCAAAGACCTACAAATCTCTCTAGTCGCGGTGGATCCCCGCACCCATTTCGTCAAGGCGCTCGTCGGTGGTGTTGATTACAATAAAAGTCAATTAAACCGCGCCATTCAATCCCGTCGTCAACCGGGGTCAGCTTTTAAACCCTTCGTTTATTATACTGCCTTCGCTAGTGGTCGTTTTACCCCCGAAACGGTGGTTAATGATGCTCCCGTCCGTTTTCGCGAGGCTGGCGGCTTCTATAGCCCAAAAAACTACGGAGGCGGCTTTTCTGGTCCGGTTTCCCTGCGTAGCGCTCTGATGCAGTCTCTGAATATTCCCGCGGTTGTTCTCGGTCGTCGCGTCGGGATAAACAAAGTTATTGAAGTCTGTCGTCTGCTGGGTTTCGAGAGTCCTTTAATTGCCGTCACTTCTTTACCTTTGGGATCCGTGGACGTGACTCCTCTGGAAATGGCGGGGGCCTACGCTACTTTTGCCAGTAATGGCTGGCATTCCGATCCTACCTTTATCATGCGTGTTACTGATAGCCGGGGTAACGTCATGCTCGATAATACACCCAAACCGAAGCTAGTTTTAGACCCCTGGGCCACCGCTTCTCTCAATTCTGTCCTACAGGGAGTTATTCAGGGGGGAACAGCAACCTCGGCCCAAATCGGTCGTCCAGCAGCGGGAAAAACCGGTACTACCGATAACGAGAAAAATGTCTGGTTTGTCGGTTATGTTCCCCAATTAGCCACCGCAGTGTGGATTGGAGATGACCGAAACCGCACTTTAGGTAAAGGTATCACCGGCGGTGGTTTTGCCGCTCCCATTTGGCGCGATTTCATGGCACAAGCTCTGAAAAATGAACGGGTAGAATATTTTCCCTCTCCCTCCAAATTCCGCAAACCAACAGTTAAGTAGATGGTTAATCTAATTGGTTATGCTGGCGAACATTTTCGTTAAATAGTCAGAATAGTTAAGAAATCGACCTATTTGGTCGATTTTTGCTTAACAATTGAGATGGCCAATTCTCCTTAAATATGCCTGAATCGTGGGTAAGCAACCCAGATAAAGTTCATTTATAATAAAGTCACAAAAAAAACCTTTGCTTGAACCGATGACGACTTCCTTGACTGAGAGTCTCACCCTTGAAGATTTCCTCAAATTGCCATATTTGGAGGATTCTCCAGCATGGGAATACTTGCATGGAGTCGCAATTCAGAAACCCATGCCTAAGACTCGACACTCTATCCTGCAAAAACGTCTTTTAGCTGAGGTTGACAGCCATACTGTTGATTATACAGCCTTACCTGAGTTGCGATGTACCTTTGGCGGGCGTTCGATCGTTCCTGATGTGGCCGTAATTGCATGGAATCGAATTAACCTGAATCAAGCAGGTGAACCGGAGGACGACTTTACCGAAGCACCTGATTGGACTATCGAAATTCTTTCACCAGATCAAAAGGTAAACCGTGTAATTGACAACATTCTACATTGTTTAAAACATGGCAGTAAATTAGGATGGATGCTTGATCCAGATGATTATTCTGTTTTAATGTTTACTCCCCAACAAGAGCCGGAAGTTTGCAGAGGGGATCACCAGCTTAAGGTAATTGCAGGGGTTCAGTTGACACTGACTCCACAACAAATCTTTGCATGGCTAAAAGTTGGTCAAGCTAGACAAAGTAAGTAGAAGTCTGGGGAGAAGCACGAGGACTAACTTGGTCGTTAGACGAAATTCAATAATAAACGGATTTAGTATAAAATGTCAAAAATTAAAAGTCCCTTGCGCTATCCGGGAGGGAAATCCCGGGCAATTAAGCAAATTCTGCCGCAAATTTCTGTCAATATTAGGGAATATCGAGAACCTTTTTTTGGTGGTGGTTCTGTGTTTTTTGCTGTTAAGCAACTCTTTGGACAACAGATAAAAACCTATTGGATTAATGACTTAAATTATGATTTATATTGTTTCTGGCAATGCGCTCAAGAAAATATTGATTTATTGGTAGCAAAGATAACAGAAATTAAACAGAAATATGATAGCGGACGAGAATTATTTCAAGATTTGACAAGGGAAGATTTAAAGTTAACCGACTTTGAAAAGGCGGTGCGTTTTTTTATCTTAAATCGGATTACTTTTTCGGGAACAGTGGATTCGGGGGGGTATTCTCAAGCAGCTTTTACCAGTAGATTTACTGATTCATCAATTGCCAGATTAACTCAAATTGCGCCCTTATTAGCATCGGTAAAAATTACTAACCAAGACTACGAAGAATTATTATTTGCTGAGGGAAAAGAAGTTTTTATCTTTCTCGATCCCCCCTACTATAGTGCCACAAAATCCCGTTTGTACGGCGTAAGAGGGAATTTACATACCAGCTTCGATCATCAACGTTTTGCCGATAATATGCGTCAATGTCAGGCTAAATGGTTAATTACCTACGATGATTGTCCAGAGATACGAAAACTCTTTGATTTTGCCCATATTATCGAGTGGAATCTTCAGTATGGCATGAATAATTATAAACAAGGATCGGCGGCATCTGGCAGAGAATTAATGATCAAAAATTATTAGTGGGATGCCGAAGGCACTGCGTAGCAGTACGCTGATCTTATATGTTAGATTGACGGCTGTTACCCAATATACTAAATCCTGTTTAAAAGAGATAGAGGAGAGGGGAGCAGGGAGTCGGTTTTTAAAGTTTGATCGGGAGTTAATCACGCTATTGAAAACAGATTTAGTACTATCTAATATTTAACTCAAATAAATTTTAAAATTGCCTTTTTATGCTTGAGATTATGACAAATATCCTAGCTTCGCTGCTCAAATTATTCTCAAATCATGATTGATTACGACGACAATCTTCTTCGTCGCCAAATCTTGATTATTCTCCTTTCGATCGAGCTTAAAAAAATTTTTTCCCAGTCCTTGACAACTTATGTTAAGTTGATAGTGGCAGTTGCCAGAAATTAACCCCCAGTTCTCACCTAGGAATTGTTAAGATGAGGAATTTTTTCTCGTCAGTTTCTAGTGGGAAGAATGGAGTTGAAGACGATTACCTGTCCAACTCGATCGCAGTCCTTTGGCAGAGTGACTGACGGATAAGCTCGATCTGTTTGCAGATTTAGCTAGTTTTCTCGTCCCTAGTCATTCAATGATCAATGGGGAAAGATCGAGCCTACCTAATTTTAACTATCTTCTCTCCTCCCTAATCAAACAATGCCTACCATGACCTTAGTGTTACCAATGGTGTATCTACTGCTGATCTACCTCTTACTAGCGATCGCCAAAAAAGCTAAAATCAACTCCTAATCAGTTATCAGTGATCAGTTATCAGTTATCAGTTGATCAGATTTGAGTTTTAAGTGAGCAGTATTACAGCGTTTCTCAGATACATGAGGTTCGTTCTTGCCGCTGAAATAGTTGATGAGCAAGTATTAGTGTCTGTGCTTCACCTTGACGAGAAAGGCTGTAAATAGCAGTTTCCTACTGTCTTTTCACTGTTACTGCACACTGATTACTGATCACTGATTACTGATCACTGAAAAAGGCCGACGGCTATAAAACGGGGACAGGCAAATAAACCTTTTCTACCTGAGGAGAAAAACCGAGCCATTGACGAGATAAACGAGCAAAAGTGTTAGGATCACCGCTAACTGCGAAGTTAGTAGGTAGGGGTGTTTCGGGATTTTTTAGACCTAATAATTCTAGCTCTTTTTCCGCCGATCGCACAACGGCAGCGGCGGGATCTACCAAGCGCACGGAACTAGGTAAAAGACGACGTAAAACCGGGGAAAGATGGCGATAATGGGTACAACCATAGACCAGAGTATCAATATTTTCTGCTAGTAAAGGCTGAAGATATTCCCTAGCCACCTGCGTGGTGTAGGGGTCAAAAATGCGGTTAGCCTCGATCAAAGGGACAAATTCAGGACAGGGAATTTGCCAGACTTGGGCAGTAGGATCGATTTCTTGAATCGCTTGTTTATAGGCATTACTTTTAGCCGTAGCGGGGGTAGAAATCACCCCAATGCGCTTTCCTTTTTGCACGGCAGTTTTGGCCCCGGGTAAAATTACCCCTAAAATTGGTAAATCTTTAAATTCGGCCCGTACTTCTTCTAAAGCCAAGGCGGAACTGGTATTACAGGCCATAATCACCATTTTCACCTGGCGCTCGCTCATCCAAGTGAGAATTTCCCGGACAAATTCGATAATTTCCCCTTTAGAACGGGTTCCGTAGGGAAGTCTAGCGGTATCAGCGAAATAGAGAATCGATTCTTGGGGCAGTTGTCGATACAACTCCCTTAAAACGGTCAGTCCACCCACACCACTATCAAACACACCAATCGGACTAAATTGTGATTCTCTCATAGATATCGAGGAAAACGCTGATCTAAAGTAGCTTTATTTGATGATATTAAAACACGGATTTTTTGATTGGTAAACTAATGCTCCAATCATTTAATCATTAACGGAGATTTCGTTGAATATATTCAATAATCCCCCTTGCGATCGCCGCCGCCATTTGTCGTTGAAAGTTGGCATTGGCTAATTTAGCCGCATCCTCAGCACCGGTAACGAAACCCACTTCCACGAGGGTAGAGGGCATTTTCGAGGTTCTCAGCACATAGAAACGGGCCCGACGCACCCCCCGATCGCGCATATCGACAGTGCGGACAATATTGCGATGGATGGTATCCGATAAACGGCGATCACCGAAGTAATACACCTCTAGGCCATTGACATCCGGTCGTGCTTTCCCCATAGAGTTAGCGTGGATACTGACAAATAGATCGGCATCGATCCGGTTAGCCAGATCCGTGCGCCCTTGCAGGGTGACAAAGAAATCGCTATCTCTAGTTAGACGCACATCGATGCCCTGTTGTTGCAGAATGCGGGTAACTTCTAGGGAAATGGGCAGAATCACGTTTTTTTCCTGAAGGCCACCAATTCCGATCGCCCCCGGATCCTTACCACCATGGCCCGGATCGATCACCACCAGAAAGCGGCTATTGCCTTGTCGGGGGGGATTAGGAGTGGGGTTAGAGGGCCGCGGCGGCGGGTTAAATTGGCCCGTATTGGGGGGTAAGGGAACAGGGATAGTGGTGAAGTCAGGAACTTGGGAAACGGGGCTAGAATTGCGGGAGGAAAGCAATTCTAGGGCTAGGGTTTGACCGTCCGATTGATTCAGTTGACCTAATTGAAATCCTGCCGCGGTCTGTACCAAAATCAGCACCCTATTGGCACTTTCCTGACGTACCCGCAATTGATAGATGGGACTATGGCGACCGAAGCGCGGACCACGAAAAGACTCGGCTAACTTAGCATTTTCGATGCGTAGTTCATAGACACCATCCTGGTTAACACTGCCGTTAGCTTTCAGGGGTAAATCCGCACGAATTAAGAGGCGATCGTTATTGCCCGTCAGATCGATCGAGGAGATCGTGGCCAAACGATTGCTAGAAGGGGGATTATTGGCAGTTTTCGGGGGGGGATTGTTGGGGCGAGGATTGGGATTAGTGGCGCTAGTGGGGGGAGGAGAGGAGATATTATCCACGGCACCCAGACCACCCCTAGGCAGTAAAACCAAGCCACCAAAACGACTATAGAGAGCTTGCCAATCGGGACTATCTTTATTAACGCTTAGGGAAATCTTAGCCCGTTGATTGGCAGTCTGACTGAATTGAATATCGCCGACACCGTAACGGTTAACTGGGATAGTTTGACCGGTGAGACTGCTCGGTAAAGTGGCCCCGGGTAATTCAAATTCGATTTTTTTGCCGTCGCGGCTGCGTTGACTGCGGATCGATCGCTCATCACCATTTTGCTCTAAACGGACAAAAAGACCATTGCGAGTGACCTGAAAATCATCGTTGTTGTCCGTCTGGCTAACTGGAGGTGGGGGAGTGGGACGGGTGGAACCGCGATCGGGGGGAGGTGTGGGGTCAGGGGTAACGGGTGGTTCTGTTTGCTCAGTAATCGGTTGGGGTTCTGGCAGTTCCACTGTCCATTGGGTGGGCGAAATTCCGCGAATTCTTACCTGTTGAGGATCAAAGGTGTAGCCTGGGGCCAATTCAATCACTAAACGGGTAGTTTCCGCATCAAATTGACCGATACGGACACTTCTGACGATATTGCCAATGGGCCGGTTAATATTGGGTTGCCCTAACTTGATCCCGGGCAGATCGATCACGATCCTGGTGGGGTTAGTGATCATTTGCGCTCGCGGTTGCACTCGATTGTCGGTGGTGAACACCAGACGATTCTCATTGGTGTCGAATCGCCAAAAGACGAGCTTGCCCGCCCAAGCAGGGGCCGCCACCAGCAACCAAGTTAATGCGCTTAGGAATAACCAATGAAATCTCACGATCGATGCTCCCGTTGCTCGGTTATCAATTACCTTTTTTCGGTAAAAATGGACGATTTTGTCGATTTTTTGCCATCCATAGCTCCGTTAATGCTCTGAGAATGACTATCAATAAAAACAAGCTTATGGGACGTTGGTATGGTCTGCTATGTTTCTGATCAGTTATCAGTTATCAGTCATCAGTTATCAGTTATCAATGAAAAGACAGCGCTGTTAGTACCACTTAATACTGCTCACTTAACACTACCACTGGTAACTGCTCACCGATCACTGCTCACTGATTGAGGACTGGCGGTAGGTTCTTTAAATACTAACCTTAACAGGGGCGGAGCGATAAAGGTAGTCAAGATCACCATCATAATAATGGCCGCATCGGTAGCGGGGGATAAAGCGCCACTAGCAGCCCCGACTCCAGCAAAGACTAAACCCACTTCACCCCGGGGAATCATGCCAACTCCGATCGCCAAGCGATTGAGTTTTTCCTTGCTGAAAACGGCTAACCCCGTCACCACTTTACCCAAAATAGCGACGACAATTAAGAAAGCCGCTAAGACTAATCCTTCTCGATTAGTGGGAATAGCGGGATTAAGGACACTTAAATCGGTTTTTGCCCCCACACAGACGAAAAATATCGGTACAAATAAATCGGCGATCGGGAACACTTGTTCTGCCAATTCCGATCGCTTTTCCGTTTCCCCTAGGACTAGGCCCGCGGCAAAGGAACCGAGAATCGCTTCTAATTGGATAACTTGGGCAATATAGGCAAGAATAAAGGCGAAAATCAGGGAAACTAAGAGCAATTGTCCCCTAGTTTTCATGCTATTAACTAATTGAACGTAAAAGGGGCTTAAAAAACGACCGATCAGGATCGCCCCGATCACAAAGGCGCTAGAACTAATAGCTAGATAAATTACTTTGCTAATCTGCACTTCTCCGGTCTTCACCAAAGAAGCAACGACGGCGAGAACGATAATACCGAGAATATCATCGAGAACCGCTGCCCCGATGATAATTTGACCTTCTTTCGCCGATAACTTCCCTATTTCTGCTAAAACCTTGGCGGTAATGCCGATACTGGTAGCGGTTAAAGCTGCCCCGGCAAAAATAGCGGCAATGGTGGCCAGATGAAAGATATAGATTAAACCCAAAGTACCCACTAAAAAGGGAACCGCAACCCCCACCACTGCCACAGCGGCTGCCTGTGGACCGACGCGAATTAATTCCTGCAAGTCTGATTCTAAACCGATCTCAAACAGCAGGATAATTACCCCCAATTCCGAGAGGACGGAAATCACCTCACTAGCAGCGCTAAAAACGGCGGGAGATTGCTCTGGGGTGAGGGGGGAAGTGGATTCTAGGAAGTGAATGAGCAAAGAATCCTCGAATCCCGCCCCTCCTTCTGGAAAAACCAGTAATTTTAGGGCAGAAACCCCGATGATCACGCCACCGACTAATTCTCCTAACACGGGAGGCAAGTTGAATCGGACGCATATTTCCCCCCCCAGTTTACAGGCGAAATAAATAACGGTCAAACTCAGCAGCACGCAGGCTAAAACTAAGGCACTATCAGCAGTTTCGGCTGTAGCTGCCGAGGCTAACAGGGGAAGATTAGGACTCCAAGCGGAAGAAAGGAAAGGCTGTAGTATCATCGCTTGCTCAAAATTACTCTCAATTCTGTCAGGTAAACGAAGCGTGGAAACTGGAAAGGAACGCGAAAGGGGAATTATTGCGCCAACTCAAAAATGAAACGCACGACTCCTCAAGAGTTGACGGAGAGCCTCTTCCCAACCTCCTCCTCCTACCTTGAAAGTGGGAAGTAGGAAGTGGGAAGTGTGGGAAGCAGCGGGGCGGGGAGGCTACCGCTTTCATCCTTGACGGTGTAACTTGTTACATGGCCACTGCCTCCGTTGACCATCGAGACGGTTCTAACTGGTTGACGTACTCTATATATTGAGCTAATGGTTGATCCATGCTCAGGAGCAATTTTGGCTTAAATTGAATATTATCGTAAATTTTGCCGTCTTCATCCCTGAGCATATAATAAGCTAATCGAGTCCAGAGCAGTAACAGGGTACTAAGAAGATACCCCCTAATACCGGGGCGTTTTTCTGTTATATAAATCGGCTGAATTCTTGTCTTGGCAGGTGCTATGGGGGTATAAGCATAGAGCATATATAGGGGGGGGAAAAGCTGCACGTTTTCCATCATTTTTAATAAACCAATACAGCCATAAGCATATCGCATAGAATACTGATATGTAGCACCCAGAAATCTTTGACCTAACCTTTCTCTCCAAGTAGTTTGTGGAAATTGTCCCCTGATGGTAAAGTCAATTTGTGTACCGATTTCACTGGGGAAATTTAGTGATAGTTCCATTTTGATATCTAAATGATGTATGGTTTTTAAATGTTGAATATCAATCCCATTCATCATACAGATATGATGATGGCAAGTTCTAGTAAAAGAGCGATCAGTTTGTGTGAGAATTTCTTTGTCTTTTAGTTCATCAAAGTTAGGTACTTCTTCTGGTGCTTCAGCATCAGGATAAATCCAGATAAATCCATATTTTTCCTCCGTTGCATAAGCTTGTACTCTAGCTTGAGCAGGAATTTCTGATTGAGAGGGAATGTGTTGACAAAGACCACTTTCATCAAAAGTCCAATGATGGAAAGCACAACGAAGAAAATTGCCTTTAACCTCTCCAATTCCCAAATCGGTTCCTAGATGAGGACAGTAAGCATCTAAAGCCCGCACTTGCCCGTCCTCCCCGCGGAAAATAACAATTCTTTGTCCGCACAATTCTAGAGATTTTGCTTTCTTTTTAGGTATTTCTTGACTAGAGCAAGCTATATACCAGCCCTTAGCTATTACATCCCAATTATTAAAAATTTGCATAGGTATCTATTCCAGTCAAGTAGTAGATTGATAATTTTGTAAGATTGCTTTTCTCTCTTGAATATCATCTCGATATTTACCCATCAAAACTCTCAATAACATTTTACCTAAACAATAAGAAGCTCGCCAGGAAAATACTGCATCTTGTAAATCAATATGGCTGCGCTCAAATAAAAGATGTCCGGTTAATCCCAGCACCTGAGTTAGAGGTAAACCCAACAGCAGCCAAAAATTTTGCGATCGCCAAACATAAAATATCAAACTATAGAAAAAGAATATTCCTAGAATGTGTAAAGTAATATTAATTGGCTGTTGATGTTTGCTCACAAAAATATCCCAATAATCTGTAAACGGATGCGCCAAAATTTGGTTATTAATTCGATTGATTAATTTTGGATTATTTCCATAATTTAGTTTACTCATAAGCTCTAGCGGTTTCTCCTCACATCAAGCACGATTTAATTATTTTCTCTTGTCTGGCAATTCTCAATGAAATAGAAACAATTCTCCTGCCGACCAGCTGTGGCTACCGGTAAGTTTACAACCTAAATAGGATCGCTATATATGTATCAGGTTCAGCGAGGAAATAAAACTGTTCCCAACTTGGTTTTTCCCAAGATATCCTTCACCTTACCTCCACTAACAACCGGAACTCCATTAATATAAACCGCTTGCACAATCTCCTCCGAGCCGCGCTTGACCATACGCAATTCACCGTCCAAGATTGGATCTGATATTTCCACTTGAGGACTGATATGCTGATGGAGAGAATGGGGTTCAAGTAACACTATATCAGCTTTGGCTCCGACTTTGAGGATACCTGTATCCAGGCGAAACCATTGTGCTGGTTCTCCCGTAACGCGGCTAATAGCAGCTTCAGGGGAAAGGAACTTAGTGGCTACTGCTTGTTTGAGCAAAGACAGAGCGCCATCATAATAGCCTAGATTGCGGACATGGGCTCCAGCGTCAGTAAAACCGGCTAAGATATAGGGATGCCGCATCAGGGCTAAACGCGGGATGGGGCGATCATTTGCACCTGTAGCCACCCAGCGTAAATCTGTGTCATATTGTTGGAGTGCGTCGATAAATAAATCTACTGGTTGTTGTTGTTTTTGACGAGCAATTTCGGCAAAACTCAGACCATACCAACTTATTTCTGGACAACGGATAACTTCTATCAGATCTAAACGGCGATGGAAGGATTTACGCCAATTACTGGTCCATTCTTGGCAAAATTTGTGTCGGAAACCTTGAGATTGCCATAGTTCTTCTCGCTCTTTTCTTGACTGACAACTATTGAGTTCTGCGCCGGTAGGGAATTCTTCAAATAAGGGAGTAACCGGTCCATCGGAAAAAATGGTAAACGGTTGTGTTAACGTTTGAAAACGGACATTTCCACCTAATAACCGATTCCAAATAAAAAGCAGTGGAGCAAATATGCGCCAGAGTTGGCGCTGGTGGACAGCATCTAAAGCCGAGAGAATTGTTAAACGCAGTTGTTTTTTGCCAATTCCTGAACCCAGCCGCAGAATGTCAAGGAAAGAAGAGAGCCGTTGTAGGTTAGGGGTAACTTGAAAAACGCGATCTTTTTGCCTGCATAGAGCAGCTAACATGGCATATTCTTGAAATTTTGCGTGTTGAGAAGGAATGGTATAACCTCGCCACTTTCCAGTCATACGATGCCAAGGAAACATATCAATGGAAATGCCCAGAAAACCTGCTTCTAAAGCATCTGTGGCTATCTGCTGCATAATTTTTAGTTCAATTTTAGTTGGTTGAGCAGTTAAGCTCCGTTCCAATCCCATTACATGGGCGCGTAGAGCGCTGTGTCCAAACATGGGAGCGACATTGGCCCCAAGAGATAACTTTTGTAAATGCTGTAAATATTCCGTCGGTGTTTGCCAATCAATCGACTTTTGTAGCCATTTTGCAATTAACTGATGGGAGATTGTTTCTACTCTTTGAAAAATATCTGCTAACATTTGCGGTTCACCGATAGCAATGGATAGGCTACAGTTACCAATGACTACGCTGGTCACTCCATGGCGGACTGATTCACTCAATCCCGGCGCAATTTCTAATTCTAAATCGTAGTGGGTATGAATATCAATAAATCCCGGTGTTACCCACAACCCAGTGGCATCTACTACTTCAAGTGCAGGGATATTTAAGCCAGGAGCAATGGCGACAATCTTACCTTCTTGAATGCCAATATCTCCGACCATGGCAGGAGAAGATAAGCCATCAAAAATTAATCCATTTTTAATTAGTAGATCTAACATAATTTATGATCCGTAAGTATTTAAACCCCGATGCTCGGTTTTAATCCAAGGCGAGTGCTGCTTTTGCAGACACATTTTCAAGGTGGTTACAATCATGACAGGAATCCAATGTATCATGTAGATAGAACCTTGCATAGTTCCCCAAACTAAAGACCATCCTCGTAAACCCTGAAATTGATAAAGTCCGACCATAAAAGCAATTGTTAAAATAA
This sequence comes from Microcystis sp. LE19-8.1F, assembly GCF_027531715.1. NCBI lineage: Bacteria > Bacillati > Cyanobacteriota > Cyanophyceae > Chroococcales > Microcystaceae > Microcystis > Microcystis sp. LE19-8.1F. Next base: position 32,133 of record NZ_JAPZSO010000191.1, read on the forward strand.
TACTTAGTAATACTTGAAGTGGCAACAAAACTGGGTATTGGTCATAAAATATTGTCCAAAATAAATCGGCTATAAGTCCAAGGGGAAGTAGAAACTGTAACAAAAAAAATAAAATTAAATCAATTTCTTTAGCCCAACCTAAAGTAAAAATTTGTGGAAAATAATCTAGGTAACGCTGATACCCGCCCTCCGCCCAACGACAACGTTGAAGCCAGAGGGATTGCGCGGTAGTTACTCCTTCTTCCCGAATAGATGTAACTATCACAAACTCAATCTCAGCACCTACTAGATAAAGTTTAAAACAAAGATCTAAATCATCGGTGACTGTGTTTTCATTCCAGCCTTGACACTTTTCTAAGAAATCCCGCTTAACTAGCATCCCATTGCCGCGCAGTTCACACATTCCGCCAATAGCAAGGCGATGGGTCTGAAGAAAACTATCACAGCACATTTCCATTTGCTGACAACGGGTTAAGAAATTAGTATTAGTATTAGCAATTTCCTTTCGTACTTGTACTGCACCAATCCCTTTTTTTTGGAACAGAGGTACTGTTTGCCGCAGCAAGTCAGCCGGTAACTGAGCATCAGCATCACAAACGAGAATAATCTCTCCTCGCGTGTAGGGCAATACTGCATTTAAAGCCCCTGATTTACCACCTTTAGCTTCTCGCCGATAAACTTGTAAAGATGGCAATTTAGTTAGCATTTCCTTTAAGATTTGCGGTGTTTCATCAGTACTACCATCGTCAATAATCCAAAAATCTAAACAATGACTTGGATAATCTAATTCCCCTAAGCTTTCCACCAAATTAGTCAGGACTGCACTTTCATTTTTGGCAGGAACTAAAATGGAGACTAGGGGAAGATAATTATTACTTTCAACCACAAAATTAACTGGTTTTGCTATTAACATTCTTAGAGTTTGTATGGTCAATATAGTTATTAAAACCAACATAAACCCCTGAGTTACTGGCCACCAGTGTACCAGACTCACTCCGCTCCAAACTATTAGAACTACTAGGATAGCTTTCAGACGAAGATAGCGGTTAAAGCTAATATTGGTACTGGGATGAACAGTATTAATTTTCATTTGAATTGCTATACTATTGTAGCTCGACGCTTAGTTCTACGATTTAATATTACCATGGTAGCTGCCCCCAGTAAAAAGCCGCCTAACCCCGCTGCAACCCCTAGGGTTTTATTTAATTGTCGAGCAGCATTCAATACTGGATTATCCAGCAGATTAGAGGAGAAATGCAATGATTGAATCATCCATTTGTCCTCTAATTTTTGTAATACCGCTGTCCAGCGCAAAGTCATATTAGCCGACTTACCATCCTTGAAAGAGAAAGTGGTTATTGCTCCCCCCGCCGCCACATCTATTTCTGGGGAGAGAAAGGTTCTGATGGTCTCCCCTTGTAGTTGCATTTTTATATTTTCAATCGTACTGGAAAACTGTTGATTCCAATACTTTTCAAACTCAGAGGTGGTGTGAAAAACTTGGTTATCAACTGTTGTGATGATGAACTGGGGGTGCAGATAGGGGTCAATTTTGGTAAAATTACGAGTGTTTAGGGCTTCTAAGGCAATTTCTCGGGTGCGAATAATTGCGTCGATGTCCCCCTGGCCGACATCTGCTAGAGCAGAGGAGGGGAAATTCCCAATTACTATGGCTAACAGAACAATACTAAGTAGTTGAGCCAATTTGTAGATGTTGGTAAATTTTTGTTTCATTATATTAAAAACCTAAGTACAGGACAAAAATTGTAGGGAATGAAGAAAATCCCGATGATTAGGCAAAGAAGGGTTAAGAATCAGATGACGAAGATGGTCAAAACCTAAGCGAAAAAGACTCTTAGCACGACGACCGTGTTTCTTGAGGGG
>NZ_JAPZSO010000059.1:0-15626 GCF_027531715.1 Microcystis sp. LE19-8.1F
GATGCTCAATTAATCTTAACGGCTTGTGGATTATGGAATTTTTATGGGTGCGGCAGCATAAGCATTAATTAAAAGGAGAAGCCAGCTGAACTTCTCACAAAACAATTCATTCGGCTTTTTCTTATGGGAGCAACAAGTCTAGTCTTTTACTTTTCCCCTTGTTCTTTGAACGCAGTGTGTCAACCTATTTCACTGCTTAGCATTTACGATGGTTCAAGTCGGACATTCGGCTCACGCCTAATCTTGGATGGTTGGCAGTGGTCTCGTTTCTGGTGTTAGGTTACACCTCTGTGGCCTTCCGTTCCCCGCTTCAATCCCAGAGTTGTGATTTCTGAGATTGGGGGTGGCTATCGCCGTTACTCTCAACTTGTAGAGATTTATTACAAGTGTATTGACCTTGAGTCCCCTTGCCTAGTTTGGTATCGGGTGATACTAAATGTCGGGACATATAAACAGTTATAAGGTTGGTCAGGGTTGACCTTTTAGATTCAGTCGGGGGACTGAATACCTTACTAGCCGGTTATTTCAGGCATTTGGCTCCCTATTTCATGCCTAAACGTTTCGCACTTGCTGCTATGGTACATTTAATGGTTCGACGATTAAAGCCTAAATCTCAAGCTGGTTAGGCATTCCTTTAACTTTTCAAACAGCTTCTAAGTAGGGAGGCACAATTATTTCGATTTCTCAACGTTTGTTTCTGGCACTTTTTTGACTAAAAAAGTAGCAAAACCCTTTTATAGCAAGGGTTACACTGATATTCAGCCAGCCCTATATACAATCAAAAATACTAAATTTAGCGAATAAAATAAGGACGCTGCCAATTGCGTCCTCAAGGTATCTGGAAAAGGCTTTTTTCCTAGACTTTCCGAGAGTAGTATTCCACTACTAACAGTTCATTAATCGAGAGGGCAATCCATTCTCTTTCCACAACGCCATTCACTTTGCCCACGAGGGTGTTTTTGTCAAATTCCAAATGACTCGGCAGGTTGGCTAAACCGGGGTATTCCATATTTCTTTTGACGAGATCCTGGGAACGCTCTTGATTTCTAACTCCAATCACATCACCCGGACGGCACTGATAACTGGCAATATCCACAACTCTACCGTTAACAGTGACGTGACCGTGATTGACTAATTGTCGCGCCCCCGGAATTGTCCCGGCCATACCGAGACGGAAAACAGTATTGTCCAGACGCATTTCTAAGAGTTGCAGCAGCACCTGACCGGTGGAACCGGTAGCCCGGCGAGCTTTGCGGACATAGCGAATTAATTGTTTCTCGCTGACACCATAGTTAAAACGCAGTTTTTGTTTTTCTTCTAGACGAATGGCATATTCTGAACGTTTTTTGCGGGCCTGGCCATGTTGCCCGGGTGCATAGGCACGACGGGCATTTTTACGGGTTAAGCCGGGTAATTCCCCTAAACGACGCACAACGCGCAAGCGCGGTCCTCTATAACGAGACATACAGACAGTCTGCTCCTATTTAAATTTATCCCAAAACTATTATCATAGCACAAATTAAGTAATTTAGATGGGCAGATGTGGAAGTGGGAAGTGGGGTGATGGGGTGATGGGGTGTGGGGTGATGGGGTGTGGGGTGTGGGGTGTGGGGTGTGGGGTGTGGGGAACGCCGGAGATGGGAGCGCCGGAGAATAAATAAAAGCAATCTCCTGAATACTGACTCGGAGAATACTGACTCGGAGAATACTGACTCCCGACTCGGAGAATACTGATCACTGATTACTGATTACTGATCACTGATCACTGATTACTGATTACTGATCACTGATCACTGATTCAAGCCTGACGGCAGCTGATGTATTTTTTTCATTAAAGATGAGGCTAATCTCTGCCATCTTAGGGCATACTGTGAGTGTAGCGAAGCACTATATTATTCAGGTTGCTTTCCCACTCCTTCCCTAGCTGAATCTCTATCTTGGAGAAGCCATTAGTCATGATCGAAATGAAAGTCGCTGGAATTGCCCTAGACGCTATCACTCGCAGTCCCATTGTACTGCTGAAGGATGGTTCCGAGCGTCGCGCCCTACCTATCTACATCGGACAAGATCAGGCTAAGGCCATTATGACCGTCCTCGAACAACAAAAACCCCCTCGTCCTCTCACCCACGATTTGATCGTTAATATTTTTAAAGCTTGGGACATGGATTTAGAAAAGATTATCATCCATTCTCTCCAAGATAATACTTTTTATGCTGTTCTCTGTCTCCAGCGCGGCGAAGTCAAAAAAGAAATCGATTGTCGTCCCAGTGATGCGATCGCCATTGCCCTGCGTACCAACAGTCCTGTCTGGGTAATGGAAGAAGTGATCGCTTCCGCTTCTATCCCTGTCGATCGTGACGCGGATGAGCAGGAACGTCAAGCTTTTCGCAATTTCGTCTCCAATCTTAGCCCCTCAGACCTAATCCAACGTCGCGGTGATTTTAGTGATCAGTGAAAATTCAGGAGATAGGAGTCAGGAGATAGGAGTCAGGAGATAGGAGTCAGGAGATAGGAGTCAGGAGATAGGAGTCAGTAGTCAGGAGATAGGAGATAGGAGTCAGTAGTCAGGAGATTATTTTTATTTATTCTCCGGATCTCCCATCTCCGGCGCTCCCCACACCCCACACCCATCACCCCATCACCCCATCCCCCAATACCTTCTAACTGGTAACTGATAACAAGGGCCGAATCTAAGACCTAATTGGTTAAGCTAAAAGCTTTGATGTGCTTAGTTTCTAACCTTCTTTTTAGGTAGGAGAATTGTCAGATTCTGTCTTTTGCCTCTTGCCTGTTGCCTCTTGCCTTCAAAAGCTTCTAACTGATAACTGATAACTGAATCAATGCGTTATCGACGATTTGGCCGTACTAATTGGCAATTTTCGCTGTTTTCCCTGGGGACAATGCGCTGTTTGTCCTCAGAGTCGGTGTTTACTGCAACAGTTGATCGCGCCTTAGAATTGGGGATTAATCACCTAGAAACGGCCAGAGGTTACGGTAATAGCGAAGTTTTTCTCGGTCGCTACCTGCAGCGTCAAGGGGTGCGGGAGCGGGTTTATCTGACCACGAAATTGGTTCCCACTCCCGATCGCCAAACTATGGAAAAAGCGATCGCCGAATCCCTAGAACGATTACAATTAAATTACCTCGATTGTCTAGCAATTCACGGTATTAACACCCGCGAGCATTTAAACTGGATTAAAGACCCGCAAGGCTGCATGAAAGCCGTTTTTATGGCCCAAGAGGCTGGAAAAATCGGTCATATTGGCTTTTCTACCCATGCACCCCTAGAAATTATTCTGGAGACGATCAATACAGATTTCTTCGCTTTTGTCAATATCCATTACTATTTTTTTTGGCAAAGACAGCAACCGGCGATCGCTTTAGCCAGAGCAAAGGACATGGGTGTGTTTATTATTTCCCCTGCTGATAAGGGAGGTGGTCTCCACAGACCTCCTAAGAAGCTAGAGGAATTATGCGCCCCTTTTTCACCCCTAGAGCTAAATTATCGCTTTTTATTGAGCGATCCGCGCATTACTACCCTCAGCGTCGGGGCAGCGATACCAGAGGAATTAGAGGCAATTATCAACGTATGCGAAGAAGATCAGCCCCTAGATGCGGCAGAAATTGCCGTTTTTAAGCGTTTAGAGACACATTTAACCGATAAATTGGCTACAGATTTATGTAGCCAATGTTATCAATGTTTACCCTGTCCTGAAAATATTAATATCCCCGAAGTGTTGAGACTGCGGAATCTGGCCGTAGCTTACGAAATGAACGATTTTGGCCAGTATCGCTATCGAATGCTGGAAAATGCCGGTCATTGGTTCCCCGGACGCAAGGCGAATAATTGTACTGAATGCGGCGATTGTTTACCTCGCTGCCCGGAAAAATTGCCGATTCCCCGGCTGCTATTTGATACACACGAACTACTTAAGGGACCAGCGCAACGGAGATTGTGGTCATCTTAGGACGAAACTGGGAAAAATTTTTTTTGGGGATCGTCAAAGTGTAAAAACTATCTTAAGATTAACAGGTAAGAGAATTAACTTTCTTGAATTTAAAGAGACAAAAAACAAGAAATAGATTAAGGAGTAAAGGATATGGCACTCGTCCCCATGCGGTTATTGTTGGATCACGCGGCTGAGAACGGATATGGCATCCCCGCTTTTAACGTAAATAATATGGAGCAGATCCAAGCGATCATGCAAGCGGCGGCAGCCACCGATAGCCCCGTTATCCTACAAGCTTCTCGCGGTGCGCGCAAATATGCAGGGGAAAACTTCCTGCGTCACTTGATCACCGCCGCGGTGGAAACCTATCCTCATATCCCCATCGTGATGCACCAAGATCACGGTAATGAACCCGCCACCTGCTACTCGGCGATCCGTAACGGTTTCACCAGTGTCATGATGGATGGTTCCTTAGAAGCGGATGCTAAAACTCCCGCCACCTACGAGTACAACGTTAACGTTACTGCTGAAGTAGTAAAAGTTGCCCACTCGATCGGTGCTAGTGTGGAAGGAGAACTCGGTTGTTTAGGTTCCTTAGAAACCGGTAAAGGAGAAGCGGAAGATGGCCACGGTTTTGAGGGAGAATTAGATCACTCGATGCTGTTAACCGATCCCGATGAAGCGGTGGATTTCGTCGAAAGAACCCAAGTAGATGCTTTAGCAGTAGCTATTGGTACTAGCCACGGCGCTTACAAATTTACCCGCAAACCCACCGGCGAAATTCTCGCTATTAGCCGCATTGAAGAAATTCACAGCCGCTTACCCAATACTCACTTGGTCATGCACGGTTCTTCCTCAGTTCCTGAAGATCTCCTCGAATTAATCAACCAATTCGGTGGCGCTATCCCTGAAACCTACGGTGTTCCCGTGGAAGAAATCCAAAAAGGCATCAAGAGTGGTGTGCGTAAAATCAATATCGACACCGACTGCCGTTTAGCAATTACCGCCGCAGTTCGGGAAGCACTATTCAGCAACCCGAAAGAGTTTGATCCCCGTTTCTTCCTGAAACCCTCGATCACCTATATGCAGAAAGTTTGTGCCGATCGCTATCAACAATTTGGTACCGCCGGTAACGCCAGCAAAATCAAACAAATGTCCCTCGATGACTACGCAGCCAAATATGCTAAAGGGCAATTAACCCAAGTCAGCAAAAAAGTTGTGGCTGTCTAGTGGCTGAACAATTAAGCGATCGCTTAATAGCGCCGATCTAGTAGAATTTTTTGGGGTAGTTAACCATAACTACCCTCTTTTTTATGGGAATGCCTTCAAGGGAAAGAGTTACCAGATAAGAATCGATTTCAGAGAAAAGACTATACTGAGAATAATCAGCAGATCAGCACTGGATTTATAAGAGAAGCAAGATGAGAAAAAAATCGTTGTGGGTGGGATTATTGGTGGGATTTTGGTTTTGTCTGACTTGGATGGCATGGACACCCACAGCAGCCGCCTTTAGCGAAGAACAAAAATTACTACTACAATCTTGGCGATTAGTCAACCAATCTTATTATGATGACACCTTTAATCATCAAAACTGGTGGCAGGTGCGGGAACAATTCATCAAAAAACCCCTCAACGATCGGACGGCGGCCTATAATGCGATCGAACAGATGTTAGCCACTCTCGATGAACCTTTTACCCGTCTCTTGCGACCGGATCAATACCATAACCTACAAATTAGCACCACGGGGGAATTATCGGGGGTAGGACTGCAAATTAATATCAATCCCGACAATGGTTACTTAGAAGTGGTTGCCCCCCTTGCCGGTTCTCCTGCTGAGGCTGCTGGTTTGACTAGCCACGATCGCATTTTGTTTATTGATGGCATCGATACCACTACTTTAACTCTCGATGCAGCGGCGGCCAAAATGCGTGGGACCCCCGGAACAGAAGTTTCCTTAGTGATTCTTCCCGATCAAAAAAGTCAACCAAAAACCCTATCTTTAACCCGTCAACGCATTTCTTTAAGTCCAGTGGTAGCGGTTTTGGATAAAAATTCTAGTTCCTTGCCCATCGGTTATGTGCGCTTAAATCAATTTAGTGCTAACGCTGCCAAAGAAGTCTCGGAAGCAGTGACGAACCTACAAAAACAAGGAGCCAAGGGTTATATTTTAGATCTAAGAAATAACCCCGGTGGTTTACTGCAAGCGGGTATAGAAATCGCCCGGATGTGGATTAATCAGGGAACGATTGTTTACACGGTTAATCGTGAGGGAATTGCCGACAGTTTTGCCGCTGCTGGCAATGCTTTAACCGATGCGCCTCTAGTCGTTTTAGTCAATCAGGGAACCGCCAGCGCCAGCGAGATTTTAGCTGGAGCATTACAGGACAATCAACGAGGGGTTTTAGTGGGAGAAAAGACTTTCGGTAAGGGATTAATTCAGTCCCTATTCGAGTTACCCGATGGGGCAGGATTAGCGATTACCGTGGCGAAATATGAAACTCCCGGCCACCATGATATTCATAAGTTAGGAATTATGCCCGATCAAGTGGTGGCACAGGAACCGATCACATATCAGGAAATCGGCACCGAAAAAGATAGTCAATACCAAACGGCGATTCAGTTTTTAAACCAGAAGACCATTTTAGCCAAAGCTTCCTAAGTGGGGTTTTCAGTTATCAGTTACCAGTTATCAGTTACCAGTTATCAGATGCGAGTTTTCAGGATTCTTCGTTACTTGGTATAGTTCGATCGGGTGGCATAAATCGACTAAATCCTTATCTGGCAAGAGACTTAATTGATTAGTTCGTTAGAGTGGGAAAACAATTGACAAAGATCGCATCAATGTCTTTATATATAAGGGTTTTATCCCTTATAGCCCTGTTTATTGCCTAACACAAACAAAAAGAACCGTTTTCAGTTTACTGTTTACTGGACGGCTACGCCGTGCCTTTGGCAACACTGAAAAAACTTCCCCACTTCCCCACACCCGACGGCATAGATCGAACAAATTAGCCATTTTTTCCATCAATATCTAATTAAGATGGAAACCTGTTTGATTTTAAGAGAATGCTAACATCGATTAGAATTTTCCCAGTCCGGGCCTTTCAGTCTTGCAACCTTGACTCATCCTTGATTTTACTGCCATGCAGAGATATATTCGATCGCCCCTAGCCCTAACCCTGAGCATCAGCCTCTTAGCTAATTTTTTAACCGCTTGTAATAATGCCAAAACCCCAGATAACACTGCCTCTAGTCCCACCACCACTGGCCCCAGTGATCAAGGCTTAAAATTAGGGGCCTTACTGCCCATTACCGGAGATTTAGCCGCTATTGGTCAAAATATGCCCGAAGCAGCCGCCCTAGCGGTGGAGACTATCAATGCCTGTGGTGGAGTCAATGGCAAACCCGTCACCCTCGTGAAAGAAGATGACCAAACCGACCCCGCCGCCGGTGCTTCAGCGATGACGAAACTAGCGGAGGTGGATAAAGTAGCCGGTGTGATCGGTTCCTTTGCCAGTAGCGTCTCAGGAGCAGCCGTCGATGTGGCGGTGAGAAATACAGTTATGTTAGTCTCTCCGGGTAGCACCAGTCCTGTATTTACTGACAGGGCGAAAAAAGGCGATTTTAAAGGTTTTTGGGCGCGGACGGCTCCCCCAGACACCTACCAAGCTCAAGCTTTAGCGGCCCTAGCTAAGAAAAAGGGTTTTCAAAATGTGGGAACCGTCGTGATCAATAACGATTACGGAGTCGGATTTGAACGGGAATTCGTGAGCGCTTTCGATAAATTAGGCGGCACTATCACTAATAAGCAAAATCCCGTCCGTTATGACCCGAAAGCTGCCACTCTCGATAGTGAAGCGGCGGCTGCCTTCGCTAACCAACCGGATGCTGTAGCGGCAGTCCTTTACGCTGAAACGGGCAGTTTATTACTACAAGCGGCCTATAAACAGGGATTGACCAAAGGAGTTACCGTCCTCCTCACCGATGGGGTTTATTCGGAAGATTTCACCCAACAGGTGGGGAAAGGAACCGATGGTAAGTCAATTATTGCTGGCGCCCTAGGCACGGTCCCTGGGGCCGACGGTCAAGCTTTAAGCGCTTTTACGACTCTCTGGAAAGAAAAAACCGGCAAGGATGTCACCGCTTTTGTTCCCCATACTTGGGATGCGGCGATTTTATTGATGTTAGCAGCCGAGGCGGCTAAATCTAACACAGGTGAAGGGATTCAAAGCAAGATTCGTGAGGTGGCTAACGGTCCGGGGACGGAAGTAACCGATGCTTGTCAAGCCATGGAAATGATTCGCAAAGGCGAGGATATTAACTATCAGGGGGCCAGTGGCAATGTGGATATCGATGAAAATGGCGATGTGGTCGGTAGTTACGATGTCTGGACTGTTAAGGATGACGGCACTCTCAAGGTTATTGATAAGGTGACACCCAATCAGTAATTAGTGATCAGTGATCAGTAATCAATAATCAGGAGGCAAAAGGCAAAAGGCAGGAGGCAGGAGGCAAAAGGCAGCTTTATTCTCCCCACACCCCCGCTCCTCTCTCCCCTCAACACCCACGAAGTCCGTTGACAGCAGCACACTTTGTGCTTTTTGTCAAAAAAACTTTTTTTTTGCAACAAAACTACACAAAAAAAAGATCATCGTTGTGGGTGAAATTGACTCATTTACCTGTCTTAATTAGGATTACCTTCTAGCTGTGGTAAGGGTTTCAAGCGTTGCTGTCCAAAAAAGCACAGAAAAACCGATTATGAAATTCAGTAAAATCGCTGTAACCATTGTAACATCGTTGTTAAATAAAAATATTTCTCAATTAATTTTTAAGAATTTGTAAATATTGCGGAATGTTAATTTAAATATTCTCAAGTTTCTGGAGTCAATAAATAATTTTTGCTTATAGCTTTTCCGATCAAGATCCTGTCTTTTAGACAAAAAATCTCTCCCTAAAGAGGAGAGAAGTCAAAAAAGCACGAATAACAATGGGGGGAGGCGGTTTTTATAGGTCGCCACCACGAAAAGCTAGTAGGAAAATGACAAAGGGGCCAGCTAACATGATTAGCGCCACGAAGGTGAGTTGAAAAATGGGTTCTAAATTGAGAGCCGCAAATAATTCCATGATGTCTCCTAACCTGTCTACAATGATTTTAAGGGCTAATCTGGTCAAAACCATTGTCTATCATACAGGGGATGATTCGCCGGTTTTCCTGATTCGATACAAAAATACATAAAGTTTTGTTGCAATTCTGAATTTTCCCGCTTTCCTATTTCCTTCCCACTAGGGGCAATCTCAATGTTCAACTCTCTGGCCACATCTCCCGACTCGTTAACCCAGATTTATACTGGTTTTCAGGCACTCTCTGACCCCCTGCGACTGCAAATTCTGCAACTGTTGCGACATCAGGAATTATGCGTCTGTGAACTGCGCGACCATCTCGATATCGCCCAATCTAAACTATCTTTTCACCTAAAAACGCTAAAAGAAGCCAATTTAGTCCGTAGTCGTCAAGAGGGTCGTTGGATCTACTACAGCCTGAATCTATCTCAATTTCTTCTCCTAGAAGAATATCTATCGGAATATCGTCGTTTTGCCGCCCTCGTCCCCGCTCGTTTCTGTGAGGAAAATCAGTAACCAATCAAGATTTTTAGAAATATTAAAGCTTTATAAATGGCTTTTACCCTTGACATATCAACTTTTTTTGAAATAATAAAGATGGGTTGCCCAATCTCCCATTATTCCCTTTCCACCTTTGTGCGATGACTAATCAAATCAATCCTAAAGCCGCCAAAGCTGGTGGTAGCCTTAGTGTTTTTGAAAAATATCTTACCCTTTGGGTTATTTTCTGTATTTTGGCGGGAATTGCCCTCGGTCGGTTATTTCCGGACGTAGCGCAGACTTTAGATGCCATGAGTATCTATAACGTTTCTATTCCGATCGCCATCTGTCTTTTCTTCATGATGTATCCGATCATGGTTAAGATCGACTTTTCTCAGGCTCTTCGGGCTGCCCGTACTCCCAAACCAGTTATTTTAACTTTAGTGGTTAATTGGCTGATCAAACCCTTTACCATGGTGGCGCTGGCTCAATTTTTTCTCGGCTGGCTGTTTCTGCCTTGGTTGAGTCAAACGGAGATTATCCGAGGACAGACGGTAAGTTTAGCTAGTTCCTACACTGCTGGAGCTATTTTACTAGGAATTGCACCCTGTACGGCCATGGTCTTGATGTGGGGCTATCTTTCTTACAGTAACCAGGGTCATACCCTAATTATGGTAGCAGTCAATTCCCTAGCGATGCTTTTTCTCTACGCTCCTCTAGGTAAATGGTTACTGGCGGCTAATAATTTTGTAGTCCCTTGGCAGACCATTGTTTTTTCTGTGTTAATCTACGTTGGTTTACCGCTTATTGCTGGTATCTATAGCCGTCACTGGATTTTTAAACATAAAGGACGGGCCTGGTTTGAATCGCGTTTTCTTCACTATCTCAGTCCTGTGGCAATCACTGCCTTATTGTTAACCTTAATCCTCCTCTTTGCTTTCAAAGGCGATTTAATCGTCAGTAATCCCCTGCATATTTTCCTGATTGCTATTCCCCTCTTTATTCAAACTAATCTGATTTTTTTTCTTAGTTATGTGGCCGCTCTCAAACTCAATTTAGTTTACGAAGATGCCGCTCCCGCTGCTTTAATTGGTGCTAGTAATCATTTTGAGGTAGCGATCGCCACTGCGGTGATGTTATTCGGATTGAATTCGGGGGCTGCTTTAGCGACAGTAGTGGGGGTATTGATTGAAGTACCTGTGATGTTAATGTTGGTAGAATTCTGTAAAAAAACCGCCTTTTGGTTTCCCAGAGATCCAGAAAAAGCCACCCTTCTCGATCCTCGTTGCTTGAGTTCTTATAAATAATTATTCACCATGATCCAATCGACTCACAAACCGAGAATTCTTTTTCTGTATGGTTCTTTGCGGGAACGTTCCTACAGTCGTTTATTAGCAGAAGAAGCGGCCAGAATTATCACTGAATTTGGGGCAGAAGTGCGCTTTTTTGATCCCCGTGAATTGCCGATTTATGGCAGTGTTCCCGATACTCATGCCAAGGTGCAAGAATTACGAGAATTAAGTCAATGGTCTGAGGGTCAAGTCTGGTCATCTCCCGAACTTCACGGCAATATTAGTGGCATCATCAAAAACCAAATTGATTGGATTCCCTTAAGTATTGGTGCGGTTAGACCTACCCAAGGCCGCACCTTAGCAGTCATGCAAGTAAGCGGAGGTTCCCAATCTTTTAACGCGGTTAATACTTTGCGAATTCTTGGTCGTTGGATGCGAATGTTTACTATTCCTAATCAATCTTCTGTGGCTAAAGCTTATCAGGAGTTTCACGAGGATGGCACGATGAAAGATTCCCCCTATCGAGATCGGGTTATTGATGTGATGGAGGAACTTTATAAGTTTACCATTCTCCTGCGGGATCAGGTAGATTATCTGACCGATCGCTATAGTGAAAGGAAGGAAAAAGCCGCCCAAGAAATAGCCACAATTGCCCATAAAGCTATTAATTAAATCAATTTCTAGGAGTTAAAATCATGAAAAAAGTCATGTTTGCCTGTAGAAAAAATTCCTGTCGTTCCCAAATCGCCGAAGGTTTCGCTAAAACTTTGGGCGCGGGTAAAATTGCCGTCACAAGTTCCGGATTAGAAGCGGCCAAAGTTCACCCCGGAGCAATCGAAGTTATGCAGGAAATTGGTATCGATATTACTGACCAAACTTCTAAATCAATTAGGGATTTTAATCCCGAAGATTATGATGCCGTTATATCCCTATGTGGTTGCGGTGTCAATCTGCCGGAAGGATGGGTTTTACAGGAAATTTTCGAGGATTGGTTAATTGATGATCCCGATGGTCAACCCATCGAAACTTTTCGCCGAGTTCGCGATGAAATTAAGGCTAAAGTTATCAGATTAATTGAGCAGTTAAGTAGGTAGGTGTTAAAAGTTTTCAGATCCCCACCTTATCAAGGAGTTTGGGTAGGGTTGATTCATGAATCAACCCTACTATGAATCAACCCTACTATGAATCAACCCTACTATGAATCAACCCTGCTATGAATCAACCCTACTATGAATCAACCCTAGGAGGGGCAGCGGAGATCAGAGGCAAAATCTATCTTTAATTTAATTATAACTACTTACTTAAGTTAACTTTCCCCAAAAAATTTTCGGCTCTCTTGTCGTTTGTGTGATAGATTTTAGCGATCGAATCTGTCTTCCTCTCTGTGTCCTTTGTGCCTTTGTGGTTTATCCAACCCAGCTAAACCAAGAGGGTCTTTTTTCTAGCTTATCCCTTCGGTGAGAAAAATAATAAGGGGAACCACAGTTGATGAAGAATATCTTCATTAATCCGACGCACGGCTAACCATTCCAACATATTGGAACGATGGCAGGTGGCCACAGCGATCGCACTGATATCATCTTCTTCTGCTGCCGTCAAAACTTCTAATACAGGTGTTCCTTGTCGCACTTCGCTCTGTACTTGCAAACCGAGTTTTTCTAGTCGCACTTGCACCGATTCTAATTCCCGACGGGCATCATTTAAACGAGATTCGGTGACACCGGGATCGCGACTGATATTTTCCACTACCCGGACGAGGAGGCATTGCTCAAAAGACCCAGGGGCGCGGGTTTGAGCGTATTTTTCCATCTGTTCAATTAGATAAATCGCGTCGGGACTGCCATCGTAGGGAATTAATAAATGTTTCCAGAGATGCTGACAGCGCAGGGCTAATTCATCGTGAGTATAAACTGATAATAATTGCGGTCGGAAAATCAGCAGCGGAATATCGGTAATACCTGCGATCGCTAAACTGGTACTACCGAATAATTTTTCTTGGACAGCGCCGCGCCGGGGATTTCCCATCAAAATCACGTCGATAGAATGATGGGCGAGGATTTCCCGCACGGCATCCACGGGACGACGGTTAGAGATTTCCAGACTAACTGTCATACCGTCGGGAATATTTGCTAAAGCTGGGGATAATTTTTCTTTAGCCGCGTCAATTTTTCCTTGATCTACGGCAGCTAGGGTGGGTTGTTCCCAAACCGGAATACTGTGGAGGAAGATAACTTGTTTTAAGCCGCTCAGGGCTAAGTGTGGCACACAATGGACAAGACGATGGAGACCATCGAAAAGATCTGTACAGATCAAAGCGCGCTCGAACATAAATTAACCCCTAGCAATTCGGTTATTCTTCCCTAAGAATAGCTAAAAAGGTGAAGAAATGCGCCCCGCATCCCTAGCTCGTTTCCGCAGAAACCCAGCCGGAGAAAGAGGTCGCCCGCAGGGGTGAAATGAGTTACTGGGGGGCCCAGGGATTAGAATCTAGACCCCACTGGTGTTTGAGAAAAGCTTTGTACATATTTTCTCTGACCATCATTTGTTCGTAGAGCTTGATCAGGAAATCCTGCGCTTGCTCCTGACTCATTTTTTCTACCTGAGTCTGAAAAGAACGAATGTTGAACTGTTGTTCTAAGGAAAGTTCGATCGGTTGAGACATGGTGTTCCTCCTCGATGAAGACAGTGGTTGATAACAAGCGAGATGGGTGATTGGTATCACCTCTTTTCTTTAACTAATGTAACAAATACTTGACAAAGTGTCAATGTATCTGTAAAGAGGGTTTTGCTTTTTTCCTCCTGTTAGCTAGGATACCCCGCCGCCAAAAGCAAAGAAGCATATAATGATACATTTAGCAAGAGTTTTAATAAAATTTTGCTTACTGTGAACAAATACCTAAGTAGTTATACTTATTTTTTTCCATGGCAGCCCGGAGCGAGAGAAAATATTTGACAAATTGTGTAAACATTCTGTAATAATCGAAGAGAGTGACATAAATCGGGTAAGTTGAATGGTTAGCCCTGTTAACAGCTAAAAAACGTAACCCCTAGATTCCGTCCCTCTCGTTGAAATCGTTAAGGATAGTCGAAATTGACGGCCACAGCCGCTATCGTGCAGAAACTACAAGCTTATCGCTGGGAAAAATTCTCCCTAGCTCTGTTTGCCTTAAAAAAATCAGGATACAGGCACGGAATGTCGCACAAGTTTTTACATCAACCTATACTTGGAGGAATCCATCATGTCCGTTCGTCTATACGTTGGTAATTTGCCCAAAGAATCCGTAGAGCGCGAAAAATTACAGGCGCTTTTTGCCGATGAAGGGGATACGATCACTACTAAAGTCATCAAAGACCGCAAAACTGGCAAATGTCGCGGTTTTGCCTTCGTTACCGTCCCTAGCGATGAACTAGCCGACCAGTTTATCGAAAAATACAACGGTCAATCCTTCATGGAAAACCCGATCAAAATCGAGAAAGCTCTCCCCCGCAGCAAGGGAGGTAAAGAAGAAGGAGAAGAAGCAGAAGGGCCGGAGGCCAGCGTAGAAACCCCAGAAAAAGTCGAAAGACCAACTCCGAAACCGACGACGGCAGCACCGCGCAAATCCAGTGGCGGTGGTGGCGGCAAAAAACGCAAGGCTGAACGGGGTGGCAATAATGCCCCGAAAGTTACCAGCGATGGTGACGCTTTACAGCCAGATCCCCGTTGGGCCAATGAATTGGCTAAACTCAAGGAAATGTTAGCAGCTCAGGCCACTAACCCCTAATTCCATTGACAAGAGGGCAACGGATGACCGATAACTAAGAGGTTCAAAACATCGCTTTTAGGAGTGTGCATCATGACAGCAATCGATCCGGTCATTATCATGAAACAGGAGGTCGGTAAGGCCGCCGCTAATCTAGTTCAATCTAATTCAGTCGTGGGATTGGGAACTGGTTCAACGACGGCCTACGCGATCGAATATCTGGGCGCTAGACTGCAAAGCGGGGAAATCAGCAATATTGTCGGGGTTCCCACTTCTTTTCAAGCGCAAGTTTTGGCCAGGAAGTACGGAATTCCCCTCACTACCCTCGATGTCATCGTGAAGATGGATATCGCTATCGATGGGGCCGATGAGGTGGATCCCCAGAAAAACCTGATTAAAGGTGGCGGTGCTGCCCATACTCAGGAGAAAATTGTCGATAGTCTCGCCGATATTTTCGTCGTGGTAGTGGATGGCAATAAGCTGGTGGATAAGCTGGGATCGACTTTTCTTTTGCCGGTGGAAGTGTTACCCATGGCCATGACTCCGGTGATGCTGAAATTGGAGGCCCTCGGTGGTAAACCTTCCCTCCGCATGGGAGTGAAAAAAGCCGGCCCCGTGGTGACAGATCAAGGCAATTTAGTTATCGATGTTAAATTTGATAGTATCGATGATCCGGCTGATTTGGAAAGAACTATTAATAATATGCCGGGGGTTTTAGAAAATGGTTTATTTGTCGGGGTTGCTGATCTGATTCTCGTCGGTGAAATTATCGACGGTAAGCCGGTAGTCCGCGAGATTAGGTAGGCTTAATTATTCTTAATCTAATAATAAAACAGGCCCGCAGGCCTGTTTTATTCAGTAGTTAGGTGTTAAAAACTGTCAGACACCCCCCTTAATAAGCGTAGAGTTGATTGATAGTAGGGTTGATTGATAGTAGGGTTGATTGATAGTAGGGTTGATTGATAGTAGGGTTGATTGATAGTAGGGTTGATTGATAGTAGGGTTGATTGATAGTAGGGTTGATTGATAGTAGGGGTG
>NZ_JAPZSO010000102.1:0-1772 GCF_027531715.1 Microcystis sp. LE19-8.1F
GTAGGGCATACCGGAACCTTTGGGCTCGATCCAATAAACGCTTGGGGAGAGAATACCTCTACTTTTTCAGAAGCAATTCTGTCTAAGCAAGTAATCTCTGTGAACCAAGAATCCCCGTCTCTTTAGAGCGGGGAGTGTCAAAGAAAACTAGCTCGATCCGAATGGAACCTTAATTCTGGTCTTGCAGCAATCTGGTTTTACAGAAAACCAGTTCACGGAATCGATCCAAATATGACCGCAATTCTGGTTTTAAGGTAATCTGGTTTTACAGAAAACCTGTTTCCAGGAACAACGATGAAAAACAGAAAACCAAAAAACCAGAAAACCAGATGAAAATTATTACTGTTACCGGTTACAAGGGGGGCGTGGGTAAAAGCACCACCGCCGTGCATATTGCCACCTATTTCAGCGATCGAGGTCGGACAGTATTGGTTGATGGCGACCCGAACCGCACCGCTCTGGGTTGGGCGGAGAGGGGGGAGCTTCCCTTCACCGTTGCCGACGAGCGGCAGGCGATGAAGATTATCGGCGGGGCGGACTTCGTTATCATCGACACTCCCGCCCGTCCCCATTCCGACGATCTCAAAGAGTTGGCCAAGGGTTGCGAACTCCTGATCTTGCCCACCGCCCCCGATGTTCTCAGTCTGCAGCCGATGTTGGAAACGGCTAAAGATTTGGGAGACGCTAATTACCGCGCCCTGATCACGATCGTACCGCCACCACCAAATAAGGAGGGGGAAATACTACGTCAGGAATTAATCGAGGGCGGTATCCCTGTTTTCAAGTCGATGATTCGCAGAACCGTCGGCTATCAAAAAGCCGCTTTAGCGGGTGTTCCCATCCGCAATCTCGATGATGCTAGGTTAAGAGCGGCATGGAAGGATTACAAAGCTTTGGGAGAGGAAATCTTAGCCATATTGGAGGCTTTATGACGACGGGCAGGTACGGCGATTTAATTAAGAAAGCCAGAGAACCAGAAAACCAGAATACCAGTTTAAAGGAACAGAATACCAACTTCCCAGAAAGCCGGAATACTGGTTTACCAGAAAACCAGAATACCAACTTACCAGAAAACCAGAATGAGCCAGAGGTAAACCTTTGTGTCAAAGTTCCCAAATCCTTGCGGCAACATTGGGCGGCAGAGGCCAAACGGCAGGGAACAACCATGACTGCGGTAATCATGGCAGCCCTTAGCGATCGATTCGGTAAACCAGATTAACAGAAAACCCAAAAACCAGCTAACCAGATAACCAGATAACCAGATAACCAGATAACTGGAAAATTTTTAGATGTTAACTGGAGTAATATTAGGTAATAAAGTTGCTGTTTTTGTATGAAGTCGCTTTCTCTGATTGTTTCGGGTTCTATTGTTTGTCTAATGTCTATGCCAGCCAACGCTCAAAATCAGACGGATTATGAAGCTTTGTGTCGGAACTGGGAGTCTTACGGTTTTTCTCAAGAGGAGTGTGATCGCTGGATTAGAGAACAAAACCAGCGTTCTCCTACTAATTCTTCTGGCAATGGTCGATCAGCCGTCAATTCCGCTTTTATCGGGGAGAAGGTCTTTGACATCCTCGCCGCACTTTTAGGGCGGCGATTCCTAAACCTCACGATTTAAGTTTCTGCTTCCACCACCGTCGCATACCACAGTTAAAAAACCATGTACTGTCTTACACAGAGTCCACAGACTTTCGCCCCATTTCAGAAGCCCGATTCCGTGTGTCCCACGGTACGTTGACCGCCTATAGCTTCTTGTACTTGTTGCGCGCGAC
>NZ_JAPZSO010000237.1:0-17581 GCF_027531715.1 Microcystis sp. LE19-8.1F
TGAAAACTCACGAACTGGCAGGTCAAATTTTTCCCGATGAGGACGATTTAGCGATCGCTGTTAAACAAGGGATCGAAGCTCGCGCTCAAAAAGGAGGATACGAAACTCACTGTTTTAAGTTTAATTCTGCCTAGCTACTTAAGTCGTCCACACAACAAAAGACGGAGATGATAAAATCTTCAATAGAAATCATAGGTTTCACTAGGGCTAGAGGGTTGATACTTCTAGGATGACTGAGTGAGACCTTTCTTTGCCACTTTTTTTCTTTGTTGCACACGGGATTATATAGACAATTCTCAAAAACCGATGCTACTATGAACATATCTTGACCACTATTCCTTAAGCGATAACCAAGCTCAACGGGTCGTGTTGCCAGAAAAAGTATGGGCTTCGGCCGTGAGATCAGGCTTCGACGGTGAGATCAGCGTTCGACCGAGCGTTCGACAAAAGCTCACGCGGCTCGACTGAGCTCGCCGAACGTCCGAAGTCTCACGCCGAAGTCCGAACCGCCGAACGGTCTTAGGAACTAGGACGGATGCCGGTGGAGGGAAGGTAAGACTGGCTATCTTTCGGGGTAGAAAGCGCATCCCATTGAAGCAGGAAGCTCTCAACGACCTTGAGAGTAGTTCACAATGAGGTTCTACTTCTTAGTTCAAGCAAAATAACGATCACCTTGTACTCGAACAAAACCGTTACCAAGAAGATGTATGACCTAAATGCCATGTCCTGAGTATAAATCTACCCATATTCGTAAAATTGGTTACCTAGTTCCTAACTTGTATGTGGCCACTCGACCTAATTATCCAGAGGCTCTATTTCAAGAGATAATAAACCGCGTTCCTCTTCCTCGCGATCGAGCTTTAGATTTGGGAGCGGGAACGGGTTTATCAACTTTACCTTTGTGTCCTTGGTTTAACCAAGTTCTAGCTGTCGAACCGAATGAAGGAATGGCTGCTAAGTTGCGGAATTTGTCCCCCAAAATAGAAGTTCGACAATGCAGCATTGAAGAATTCAGTGAAAGACCTGAAAGTATTGACCTGATTACGCTGGGAAATGTACTCTATTGGGTTGATCGCTCTGTGGTGGAAAAAAAAGTCCTAAACTGGCTTCGCCAAGAAGGCATCTTTGCTGCTTATCGTTATGGAGTCCCTCGTCCTCCTGAAACGATACGAGGCATTTTAGAAACTGAGTTAACCGAACGTTGGCATTCATTTCGACATCCTCGACTTTTAGATGAGGATTATTCTCGTCGGTTTATTGCTGAGCAATCTGAACTTAAAGCAATTCAGGTTTTGACGGTTCCTCATGTGATTTTCTGGGATACTCAACAACTGATCGGTTATTTTTGTAGCACATCCTATTGCTCAGCTTACGTAAAAACGCTGGCCAATCCCGAACAATACGTTACCGACTTAGAAAGCAAGATTAGTGATACTATAGGTTATAGTTCTTTTCCAGTAGATTTCAGTCTGGAACTGATAATTGCTCAGAAGAAGTAAAACTTTTTTCTTTGATTTAGCAAGGTTTATTTATGTATATTGACCCTGTTTATTTGACGAAAGAACAGCTTGTTGTTTCCCTCACTGATAGTTCTGAAGTTGATCGAGTTGATATTGTTGAAGAGATCGCCACAAAATTAACAACTTATCAAGTTGCAGTCCTTCGCTCGTCTTCAGAAAATAAATTTAATTTAGCCTCTCTCAAAAATGTATTAGGAGAAGAATTTCCCTATGATTCTCCTTCCTCGGAAAAAGTCTATCTGCAAGCAGAAACAGATAAAAATCACTTTTTGTTAACCTACGATCCCAGGGCTATTTCCTATCAGGTTGCACTCAATTCTCGTGGTTCGCTCTCTCTCCATACAGATGGAACAACTTCTTCCTCTATTACGCCAGTATTTATCGTATTTTGTCATCTTTCTCACCCTCAATCTGGAGGATTAACCCGTGTGGCTGGGGGAGCTAGACTTGTACATTTTTTGGCTCGGTATTATCCCGAAGAGTTTTTAGCATTATGTCAACCCAATTGCGTCATTTCCCAAATCGCAGATGGTAGCCGCAGCAAAGAACATACGGTTTTTGAAATTCAAGATAATCAAATCTTCATTTATTATCGAAACGACCAGACCAGACAAATGCTTCCTCAAGCAGGAAAAAATTACCATCGAGTTCAAAAAGGTTTAGAAATTATCGCTCATTATCTGCAACAAGAAAGTAATTATATCCGACTTAATGCCTACGCCAATGAAGTTATTATTATTCCCAATCAATCAACTCTGCACGGACGAGATGAGTATGTCGATGGGGAGGGTCAAGTCAGACAGGTTCAAGGGGTGATGTATTCAGGAAAACAGGCGAACAAGCGACTTCCTCAAGGGATTAAACCCGTACCCGGAACTCATCTTGATCGTCTAGTTGAACGCCTATCGACCTTGAGGAGGGAAGAACATTCAGCCTTAAAACTCGAACCCAAAGATTTTGCTGAAATTCTCGACTGGGAATCTTGGGCAAATTTAGTTTGTCGCATCCCTTATACTTATCAGTGATAAGCTGTAAGTAACTCATTGCAATTAAATATAAAACACAGGCTAGAATCCTGTTCCACTTAAATGCTTATGAGCTTATAATCAGGGACAACTGAAGTCGCTACTAAGCTGTTAAGCATCTAAATTGGTCTATGGGGATAAGGGAACAGGGAACAGGGAACGGTGAACAGTACGGGTTATCTGCTTTTTTAGCTAACTTAACAATACCCAGTTTAAATGCGTCTTAGCTTACTAACTAGGAAATTTGTCAACTGGATTTTCTCAGGTAGATTTAGCATAAGATATTAGATATTTGATGCTAATATTCTACTTGGACTGGGTTGACAATTCCCTTTAAGTTGCTATAATCAATCTTGGCATTTTTCATTTTCTTCTACTTGTAATGACCATTTATTTTTTCAAAGAAACCGATCCAATCTATGGGTGCTTTTCCAATTTCTCGGATTACGGATTTGAACTAGATGGTGTCTGGTGGCCGACATCAGAACATTATTTTCAAGCTCAAAAGTTCGCCGGAACTGACCATGTTGAAGCCATCAGACAAGCTGTCACTCCAACTGAGGCCACCAAAATGGGACGCGATCGCAATCGTCCGTTGCGTTCCGATTGGGAAGACGTGAAAGATTCGATCATGCAGCGTGGAGTTCTGCATAAATTTCAAACTAATAAAGAAATTCGCCAAGTTCTTTTAAGTACAGGAGACGAACAGATTATAGAAGAAGCACCCCATGAGGAATATTGGGGTTCGGGTAAGGATGGAAACGGAAAAAACCGGATGGGACAAATTTTAATGGCTGTACGACAGGAATTACGTCAATCTCAAGAAATATTGTAATAATGACACAGCTTACTCTGGTAATTGGTAATAAAAACTACTGCTCTTGGCCCCTACGACCTTGGTTAGCAATGAAGCAGTTTGGCATTGAATTTAACGAAATTCGGATTCCGATTTATACTCCTGAATCCGAACAACAAATTCGACAATATTCACCAACTGGGAAAAGGCCAGTTCTCGTAGAAGATCAACTTAAGATTTGGGATTCTCTAGCAATTTTTGAATATTTAGCGGAACGGTTTCCTAACTTTCACTGGTGGCCTTTAGAACGAACAGAACGAGCAGTAGCACGCTCTATTTGTGCAGAGATGCACTCAGGCTTTTCTCATCTGCGCCAAAAAATGCCATTCAATTGTCGAGCAAAATTGCCCGGTAAAGGAATGACACCTGAAGTCGCCAAAGATATTGATCGCATCACGACAATTTGGCAAGATTGTCGGCAAAGATTCGGTGGTAGCGGTCAAATGTTATTTGGTGAATTCACAATCATTGATGCAATGTTCGCTTCGGAAGTCTTGCGTTTTCACACTTACGAGGTCAAAGTTAATTCTGAGTCTAAAGACTATATGGAAGCGATTTTAGCACTTCCATCTGTCCAAGAATGGCTTCAAGATGCCAATTCCGAAGTAGAGGTCGTACCTCAATTTGAGCTTTAGCTAAATTTTGGAGATTTATTAACTAAAAAAGGAGAAATTGAATGAGTGGTATTGTGATTTTTCGCTCTCAAGACGAGCCGATATCTCAGACGAATTTCAAGCGCTCCCTAGATGCTTTAAGCCATCAAGGTTTGCATCGCCAAAATATTTGGATATCGGAAAATGAAAAAGTGGGTTTGGGTCATACCAAACTGAGTATCATCGATGATCTGAGTGGGGATCAACCCCTCTCAGATGGGGAGCGAACCCGCTACATTGTCGCCAACGGTGAGTTTTATGACTTGGGTTCGGTTAAACAACAATTGAAACAACAAGGCTATTCATTTCAAACTGATAGCAGCAGTGAAATTGTCCTCCACCTCTACGATAGACTGGGAACTCAATGCTTGGATAAACTTCGAGGTGAATTTGCTTTTGCGATTTGGGATGAACGTAACCAGTTATTATTTGCTGCTCGCGATCGCTTTGGCGTTAAACCCTTATACTATACTGTTTATAATCGAACAGTGTATTTAGCCTCAGAAGTTAAAGCCTTATTTGCTGCTGGTGTTCCTGCTCACTGGGATCAGGAATCTTTTTTCTTGACTGACAGTGGTGTTTTACCGCCAAATAATACGCTATTTGCTAATATCTATCAAGTTCCAGGTGGATGTTTTTTAATTGCTTCTGATTCAGGTATCCAAATTCATCGATATTGGGATTTTAATTATCCTTTAATCGGCGATTCTTCCACTCAACTAACTCAAGAAGATTATATTGAAAAACTCCGCCATACCTTAGATGAAGCGATCAAAATTCGCTTAAGAAGTGACATTTCCATCGGTTGCTATCTCAGCGGAGGAATCGACTCCTCGACAGTTCTGGGGATGGCATCAACTCATACTAGCAAACCGATTCAAGCCTTCACTATTAGTTTTGATCATGCAACTTATAACGAAGAAGCAATTGCTCGCGAAACCGCCCAGCAGATCGGGGCTGATTTTCACGTCGTTTCTCTCAGTAATGTAGAGCTAGCAGAACATTTTGCTGATGCGGTTTGCCAAGGAGAAATGCTCACTTATAATGCTCATACTCCCGCTAAATATCTATTGAGTCGAGCAACGCAAAATGCAGGATGTAACCTAGTTTTGATCGGAGAAGGTTCCGACGAAACTTTTGGAGGATATGCTCACTTTTGCCAAGATATGTTACGACAAATTACGGCGGGACAAGATGAAAAGACAACCAGAAAGCTACTAGAAGAGTTGAAGCAAAATAGTAAACAAATCTCTCCTGCTTTATTTGTAGAAGGAGGCGCAGAAGCCTTAGAAAGTGTTCGTCAAAGTCTGGGATTTATTCCTGCTTGGATGGAACGGCGGGTTCGGCTCAAAATTGATGGGATTTATTCAGATGAATTTATGGCTCAATTTTCTCAGCGAGATGCCTATCGTATCTTTTTAAATCACATTGATGTTATCGGACAACTAAAAGGACGAGAATCGGTCAATCAATCGATGTATTTATGGTGTAAAACTCACTTACCTGTCTATGTGTTGCGGGTGATGGGAGAGAGTGTAATTCGATACCACGGGATTGAAGGACGCTTACCATTTTTAGACCGCAAAGTGGTCGAATTAGCAACTCAGATTCCTGGAGAACTAAAAATTCACAAATTTACTGGGAAATATATCTTGCGAGAAGCAGCACGACCGTTTCTCACTGATACAGTTTATGCTGGCAAAAAACATTCTTTACTCGCACCGCCTTCTACGTTTGATCCTCAAGGAGCCTTTTTTCAATTGGTTCAAGATACACTGCGAGGATCGGTAATGGCAGCCGTTCCCTTTTATAATCAAACAAAGGCGATTCAACTACTTGATCGAATTCCCGAGATGGATGATATTGAAAAAACAGCGCTCGAAGTTCCTTTGATGAAAATGTTGAGTGCTTGTTTTCTGCAAGAACGGTTTGGCTTGGCCTAAAAATCTAAATAATGGAAGAGTTTACCATGAGAGGTCATCATGATATCGGAGGTTTACCCTCTGGAACTATTGAAAGTTCGGAACACGATATTGCTTTGTGGGAAAAGCAGGTTGATGCTATCGAAGCACTTCTTAGCAAAATGAATCCCCCTTTAGTCCGCGATGATGAATTGCGACGAGGGATTGAAAACTTAGATGCTGATGATTACGAAAAACTGGACTACTATGAACGTTGGATTGTTGTTATTCGTCACATTTTGCTTGAGAAAAATCTATTTACTGTTGATGACTTAGAACAGAAAATCAGGGAAATCTCATCTCGATTTGATCCCAAATCTTACCTTTAAAACGCCTGAAAACACTATAGTGACATCAATCCCCCCCCCGTTCCCTGTTCCCTGTTCCCTCCTCTTAAAGTGTTAGTTTTGCATGACAGATTCGGTAGAACCTTTTAGCTTGAGCAAGATGATACTATTGCTATATGAGCCAATACTTTAATCTGGGAGAGCAAGTGATTGTCCGTGCGTTGTATCCTCTTGGTCATACTCGCACACCTTTTTATATTCGTGGTAAAATTGGTGTAATTGTGCGCGTTTTGGGAAAATTTCCCAATCCAGAAGCCCTCGCTTACGGAAAAGATGATCTGGAATTACACTGGCTTTATTGCGTACAATTTCAGCAAAGTCATGTGTGGGATAATTATACAGGCTCTCCTCAAGATACAATTACTGTTGATATTTATGAACACTGGCTAGAACCAGTCTGAAATAATGCAAAATCCATTCTCCCACGACCATCACGAACACGAAATTATCGTTGATAATGAGCAGCCATTAACGGACTATCAACTTCTCACACTGGCGATTCAAGAACTACTAATTGAAAAAGGAATTGTCACTGCTACTCAGATTAGAGAAACAATTGAAGCAATGGATGCTCGTAGTCCAGCTTTGGGGGCGAAAATGGTAGTACGAGCCTGGTTAGATTCAAACTACAAAGCGCGTTTGCTAAAGGATTGTAAAGCCGCAGCTTGGGAATTAGGGATTGATATTGGTAGCAGTCGCGTGGTGGTTGTCGAGAACACTCCACAAGTTCATAATGTAATTGTTTGTACTCTATGTTCTTGCTACCCACGCATGATTTTAGGATTGCCTCCAGATTGGTACAAAAATAAAGCCTATCGCTCACGAGTAGTCCGAGAACCCCGTGCTGTACTAGCAGAATTTGGCACAATCATACCAGATAATGTAGAAATCCGTGTTCATGATAGCACGGCTGAAATGCGGTATTTAGTTTTGCCGCAGCGACCAGAAGGAACAGAGAAACTAGATTTAGAAGCACTAGAAACTCTAGTGATGCGAGATGCTATGATTGGAGTTGCACTGCTCAAGCAAGCTAATTAAACCTGACACTTATGGAACCCAAAAACCAAAATTCTAAGACTTATAAACCTTTGCCCATTACTGGCATATCATTAATCCACTGGATCAAATTGATTTTGAGAAATGGGGGCATCGATCTAAAATATTTACCCAAAGCCTTGTATGTTTCGGCTCAAAGTATTAAAAATACCCCTTTAATTCTAAAAGAACGAGTTGAGTTTGACAAAGAAGTTGAGAACGTTCAACTTGAAAACTCTCCTGTTTTTATTATTGGTCATTGTCGCAGTGGTACAAGCTATTTACATCATTTAATCGGTCAAGATCCCAATTGGGGATATATTACCAAAGCTCAAGTCTTAGTGGGTGGCTCAGAATTTTTTCTGGGAAGTCCTCAAAAAGTTGAAAATTGGGCAAGTCGGGTTTACCCAACTCCGAGAAAAACCGATTCTTTAGTCTTGCACGCTGATGACCCAGCCGAGGAAGAAATTGCGCTGGTTAATAGTAGTCTATCCTCATTTTATGAAGGGTTTTATTTTCCTAAAAAGATTAAGTTTATTTTTCAAAAATGCGTTTTGTTTCAAGGTGATGAATCAGAGAAAACAGCTTGGAAAAATGACTATAAGCGAATGTTGTCAAGGATTCATCTAAGTGTAGGTGGTAAAAGACTTCTCATCAAAAATCCTCTCAACGGCGGTCGCATAAAGTTACTGTTAGATTTATTCCCAGATGCAAAATTTATTCATATTTTAAGAAATCCCTATGACGTTTATGCTTCGACGGTGAAACTGTATCAAATCATTGTTCCCGAATGGACATTTCAAACAATTAATGAAGCGGAAATGAAGGAAAATATTTTGTTCTTTTATCAAGAACTAATGAATCGATATTTCCTTGACAAAAATCTAATTCCTCCAGAAAACTTAGTAGAAATTAAGTATGAAAATTTCATTGGCAATGAAATAGAAACTTTAAGCCAGATCTATCAACAGTTTAACCTACCCGGATTTGCAGAAGCAAAACCCAGATTTGCTCATTTCATTGAAGAAGAAACCAAAAGACACAAGGAATATAAAGAGCGAGACAATAGAAGTAAAAAAAAGCTGGATCAAGAAACAATGGTTAAGCTAGAAAAAGCCTGGAAGCCCATTATTGACAAATGGAACCAAATGTAGTAGATTAGTGAAGTTATAAAAATATAACAAACATGGAAATTTGTGAAAAAAATCCTCGAATTTGGGAACTAAACTCAGAGCAACGTCAACTTCTTCCATCTGATTTAGATATCGAATTCTATCGACAACATGGTTGGTATATCTCGAAACCGCTATTTTCAGAATCAGAAATTGATCGAGCTAAGGAAGGAATTGAACGCTTTTATCAAGGTCATCGCGATAGTCAATTACCCGTCGCGTTGCCAGATTTTGAGGATTGGACACCGAATCAGGGAGACGGGCTAAGAATTAATGAATTTCTGGTTCAGCGAAACCGACAAATTCATCAATTATCCCAGAATTATCTAATTGGAGCCATTGCTGCTTTACTAACAGGTAGCCACCAAATTCGCTTATTCAGCAGTAGCCTGTATTATAAACCACCGAAGACTCAATCGGTGGAAACTACCATCGGTTGGCATCATGATCGTGGGTATTGGAAAACTTGCAGGTCAGATAATATGATTAGTGCGTGGATTCCTCTACACGATTGTGATGAAAGTATGGGAACTTTGACGATGATTGATGGTAGTCATTTGTGGACTGAACCTAATGGAATCTCACAAGGGTTTTCCCATTTTGCTAAATCTGATCGAAACGAACAAGAGAATATTTTGCTGGTTCATGCTCAAGGAAGACCAATTGATAAAGTCCCCATGAATCTCAAAAAGGGACAAGTCAGTTTTCATCATTGTTTGACTTTTCATGGCAGTCCTTCTAATACTAGCAGTCAGCCGAGAATTGCGATTGCTTTCCATCTACAAGATAAAGACAATCAATATCGTCTTCACCGCCAAGAAAACGGTAATATTCACGTTCACAATAATGATCGTCTCTGTCGTAAATTAGCAGACGGAACACCTGATTACACTGATCCAGTTTTTTGTCCTATTTTATGGGAAGGTAATCCCCGAATATTTAAATAGGGTTTGCTGAAAAATTCAATTGGCTGGTGATGGGGTGGGAGAAGGATTTTAACAAGTGGCTTAAGCCACTTGTCCCTGTACCTCATACAACTGCATACCGCTATATTTTGAGATTTCCTATCCCCCCCCTACTTGCTAGTCATTGTGATAAATGATACAATTACCATTGAAATTTCTTCAATAGAAAGATTAAAATTAATGAATCATCCCATTTTAGCCATCGAAATTGGTGCTGGCGATCTCAATTTAATCAATAACTGGGTTTCTCAAGGAAACCTGAAAAATTTAGCCAAGTTGTTAGAAGGAGGAGCGTCAGGAACACTAGAAAACATCGACTATTATACAACCGAAACAAAATGGACAATCTTTTTAACTGGTTGTATGCCGAAAACTACTGGATATTGGGGTCCTTTAAAGTTTCATGACGGTACATACGAAATGCAACGTCAGCAGCAGTCATATAACTTTACTCAATATCCACCATTCTACAGTTTAGCCAAAGAATCTCAAATCGCTGTTTTTGATATACCACAAACGATTGTATCGGATCAAGTTCAAGGCGTACAGGTTTTGGGGTGGGGGTGTCATGCTCCTTATGTAGTCAATCAATCCCAACCACCTCAATTATTAGAAGACTTAGTGAGCAAATTCGGTGAGCATCCGACTTTCCGGCGGGATTTTATCAATAACTGGTGGGACCCAAAAATAGTTACCAAGTTTTGTAACGATCTTAAAACGGGAATTTCTCGTCGAACCGATATTTGTAAATTTTTACTAAAACAACAAAATTGGGACTTATTTTTAACTGGATTTAGTGAACCTCATCCTGCTGGTCATCACTATTATCATCTCAGTCAACCCGATCATCCTTTATACCCGTATAAAGATCAAAATGGAGCGGTTGACGATTTGATGCTCGAACTCTACGAAGCGACCGATTCTGCGATTGGAGAACTAATCGAAGCTGCACCTAAAGATGCTCATATTCTGATTTATTCCCTACAAGGAATGACAAATAACTCCACTGATTTACCCAGTATGGTGTTTTTACCAGAGTTATTGTATCGGTTTAGTTTTCCTGGGAAAGTCGCCCTCGCAGCGGGGGAAAAAGATCAGCTTTCTCCACCTATATTCCCTCATTTGGATCGCAAAACTTGGGCGAGTGAAGTTTGGAAATTGAAGTGGGATCGTAATCCAATTCAAAGGTTTTTAAGAGGGCGAGTATCTGACGAATTTCAAGAGGCAATCGATCAATGGTTGAGCGCAAAAAATTCACCCGACTTAGATTCTCCTTTTCAATTATACAAAGAAAAGTCTTTGTACGCTTGGCAACCTACCATGTGGTATAAACCTTTTTGGTCAAAAATGAAAGCATTTGCGCTCCCGACATTTGCGGTAGAAGGATTTATTCGGATTAATTTAAAAGATCGAGAACCTAACGGTATTGTTGAACCTGAAAATTATGATAAACTGTGTGAAGAATTAACTCAGCATCTCTATGATCTTAAAGATGCTCGAACGGGAAAATCAGTGATTAAAAAAGTTGTTCGGACTCGAGAAAATATTCTCAATCAAGACCCAGATTTGCCTAATGCTGATCTCGTAGTGGTAATGGCAGATTGTCCCAGTGATGTAGTTGACAGTCCCCAATTTGGGCGCATTGGTCCAGTTCCCTATCATCGGACTGGTGGTCATCCACCGGAAGGATTTTTGATTGCGAAAGGGTTAGGAATTGCGCCAAATTCTCAACTTCCAAAGGGTCATGTCCTAGATTTACCACCAACAATTTTAAAGCTGATGGGAGTACCATCTCCTGAATATTTTGAAGGTAAGTCACTCTTGTGATTAGACTTTGGGAAAAAAATTGCCTCGCAGTTTTATTGTGTCAAACTATTGCAATTAATAACTTTAAAAAGCATGAAAATCTCGAAAAATTTACCCAATCTTGGTGGTAGTATCTCCCCCAATTTGCTTGAAGGAGAAAAGATAGGTCAAATCGAAAGAGTGCATTTAGTCGCCAATCGAATTATGCGATTAAATGCCATTGAAAAAGGAATTGAATTGATTGACATGGGAACTGACTACTATTACCCATTTTATCATGAATACGAACCAACCAAACAAGCTTTACAAGCGTTAGGAAGCTACGCTGATGAAGTATTACACTATCCATCTTCTTACGGTTTAATTTCCCTGCGTAGTTCTTTTCAAGACTTTATGTCAACTCAGTTCAATGTCGAGCTAGATTTGCATCAAGAAATTATGATTACCACTGGAGCATCTCAAGTTTTTGATGCTCTATCTCGGTCTTTTGCTGGAACTTATGTGCTGATTCCAGAGTTTACGTTATCCACAGTAGCAATTATTGCTGGTGGTAATGGGGCAAAATTAATCCGTTTACCAGTCGGAGAATGTGGATTTTTCGATTTGATTGAAGCAGAAAAGATCGTCAATAATTTGCCTGAAAAATCTATCCGTTTTCTGTATTTAAATTCTCCCTGTAATCCCAACGGAAAAGTAGCTAAATGGGAGTATCTAAATGAGTTAGTACAATTTGCCTTAAGACAGGAAATTCTAATTTTACACGACATGGATTCGTGGTACACTACTCACAATAATGAAACGGATTTGGTTAATATTTTAGAAATTCCCCAAGCAAAACGATGTAGCCTCACAGTATTATCCCTGAGTAAAGAGTTTGGATTACCCGGACTACGAATTGGTTTGGTGGCCGGAAATGATTATGCAATCAATGTAATTCGGATGCACAATTCAACTTTTTCTGTGATGATTCCAGAGGTTTGTCAGTATGCAGCAAAAGCAGCCTTAGACAGTTTTAATGCGGAACACCAAAAACCAGAAATCAATGAATATGTCGGCTATTTAATTAAAAAATCTATCGCCGGATGGCAAAGCATGGGATGGCCGCCAGAAGCGATTCACTCTCCAGATGGAGGATTTAAATATTTACTCTCAGTCCCACCGCATCTACAATCTCAAGGGGAATTTACCGCAGTTGAATTATTTGATTATTACGTCCTCAGTCGCGCTTATGTTAAATTATCAACTATTCGCTCTTTTAATCCAGAAAGACAACAATATATCCGGCTAATAGTCATGCAAAATGAAGCACTATTAGAAGAAGCTTTCAGAAGAATGAAAGAGATTGGTGTAGATTACCATTCGATGCAATTACCAGATTCTCTTGGTCAAGAATATGCTACTCTAATTAAAGAAAATATCGGCGGAGATTTTTAGATTTTAGATTTTGGCTCTCTTGTTCACAATCAAATTAGACTATCAATTAAGTTAGTCCAAAACGTTCTTGAAGACAACAAGCACTGAGCATTTTCATCAATGTAACATCTATTGACGCTTGCTGGCTTTCGCTCATTTCTGGTAGTTGATCAAGTAATTCAATCACCGCTTTATGATTATAAAAAGGAACAGCAGCCATTGCCGAACTACGAAGAGTATCTTGCATAAATTGATGCAAGGGTTGCTGGGGTTGAAAACTTGAAGGTGGAACCAGAAAAGGATGCTTCTGTCGAGAATAAATGGTTTCTGTAATAAAAGGACGGGTAGCTTCTCGCAAGATATATTTTTCGGTCAACCCATTAATTTTTAAAGTAATTGGTAGCCGACCAATAAATTCTACAACTTGATGATCCAAAAAAGGTAAGCGTCCTTCCAAAGAATGAGCCATCTCTACTCCATCCCC
The DNA here is from genome assembly GCF_027531715.1 of Microcystis sp. LE19-8.1F. Taxonomy (NCBI): domain Bacteria; kingdom Bacillati; phylum Cyanobacteriota; class Cyanophyceae; order Chroococcales; family Microcystaceae; genus Microcystis; species Microcystis sp. LE19-8.1F. The sequence goes on from NZ_JAPZSO010000237.1 coordinate 13,238, forward strand.
AAGCATTCTCAAAATATAATTAGGTAAGTGAGTTTTTGACCATAAATACAAAGATTGATTAACTGGTTCTCGTTGTTGAAGTTGTCCGACAAAATCGATATTATTTAAAAATAAACGATAAGCATCTCGCTGCCTAAAGCGATTACGAAACGCGGCGGAATAAACTGGAACAGATTTGAGTCGGACTCTTCTTTCCATCCAAGCTGGGGTGAATCCTAAACTATTAGAAATACTTGCCAGATATTGAGTTTCTACCGCGCCAAATTGACCAGGAGAAATTTTATTTTTTTGTTGTAATTCTTCTAAAAGGTTTTGTCTTCTCGACTCTGCTAACCCTTGAGTTCCATGACGCAACATATCTACACAAAAATGAATATAGCCACCGAAAATTTCGTCTGCACCTTCTCCAGTCAGTACAACTTTATATCCGGCATTTCTGGCGGCACGACTCAAAATATACTTGGCGGTTGTGTGCGCGTTATAACAAAGCATTTCACCCTGACAAACGGCATCAGCAAAATTCTCGGCTAAGTCAGATTGAGTAATAGGAACAACTTGGAGATTCGCTCCTGCGTATTGAGCAGTTTCAGCAGCAATGGCTTGTTCATTATATTCAGTGCGCTCAAAACTAAGGGTAAATGCCTGAATCGATTGAGTAGTATAACGAGATGCCATGCCTAATATAGCTGATGAATCTAAACCACCACTGAGATAACAGCCAACCGGAACATCTGCTCTTAAACGAAGTCGAATTGCTTCATCAAGAATTTCTCGCAGTTCTTCCACATATTCTTGTGCTGAAATTTGCGGTTTTTTGGTCTCAATTTGGGGATAATCAAAATCCCAGTAACGATGTAGTTGGATGCCTGCGTCTGAAGCAAGCATAAAATAGCCTGGTGGCACTTGATAAATATTAGAAAATAGGGTATTGTGCGGTGGTAAAACACCACTGTCAAGCAAATGAAATGATTCCCAATCCCAAGCAGCAGGGACTCCGGCTGCTAGGATTGCTTTGATTTCAGAGGCGAGGTAAAGAGTGTCTTGATATATGGTATAATATAGGGGTTTGATGCCAAATCGATCGCGGGCAGCAAATACAAGTTGGTTGCGTTCGTCCCACAAAACAAAGGCAAATTCACCCCGCAAATAAGATAAACACTGGGTGCCAAAACGATCATAAAGATGCAAAGCAATTTCACTATCAGACTTGGTTTGTAGCGAATATCCCCATTGCTTTAATTGTCGCTGAATTCGTTCAAAATCATAAAATTCTCCATTGGCAATAATTCGTAAACTACCATCGCGATTAGCAATCGGTTGATTGCCAGAATTAAGATCAATAATGCTGAGCCGAGTATGTCCCAAGCCAATCCGAAAATTGTCAGCAATCCAGATACTTTGTTGATCGGGTCCGCGATGTTTTAGTGACAATACTGATCGCCTAAGCTGAGATTCTGCAATTATCCCTTTGAAACCAAATAAGGCAACAATACCACACATAAATTTTAATCTTTTTTGGTAGGAACTGAAGTACAGCAATCACCTTTGATGACAGTATGAACTTGCCACTCAGAGTTATTTTCTGGATAGTCTAAGCGGTAATGTCCACCCCGGCTTTCGGTGCGAAATGTAGCACTTTGGAGAAGCAAATAGGCGACATCTAATAAGTTCAAGATTGCCGCTAAAGACTTTAAGTATTCGGCAACTTCTCGGGAGGTAAATTGAACACATTGTTGAGGCTTTAGGTTTAGCAAATATTGACTAATTTTCCAGTTTTTTAACTCATATTGCCAAGTTTTGACAGTTGCCATCGCAGATTCCATAACGGTTTGGGTACGACAAATCCCAGCACTATTCCACATTAAAGCCGCTAAATCCTGTCGGTAGGTAGCAAGGCGATCAGCAGATGGAGCAACCCGATCGTTAATTTCAATTTGCTCTAGGAATACTGGTTCTGGGGATGAGGGGAAATTTTGATTTATTTCCTCAGACAAATCGTCTTCAATTTTAGCTAATTGGGAAGCAAAAACCAAGCATTCTAACAAGGAATTACTCGCCAACCGATTAGCGCCGTGAACGCCCGTACTTGCCGTTTCCCCAATGGCATATAACCCAGAAATTGAGGTACGATTCATCACATCACAGGCAATGCCTCCCATCCAATAATGGGCAGCGGGGGCAATCGGTATCAACTCGTTAAAAACATCAATTCCCCATTGCTGACACACTTGAATAATATTGGGAAACCGATGGCGAATTTTGTTAGGTTCTATCGGTCGCATATCTAAATAAACATGGGCATTGGCAGGATTTTCGGCAGTTTTTTGCAAGTGAAAATATATCGCCCGACTAACCACATCTCGATGCGCTAATTCTCCAGAAGGGTGATAATCAAAGGCAAAGCGTCGCCCCTCCTGATCGACTAAATGAGCCCCCTCTCCCCGTACTGCTTCACTAATTAAGAAGTGAGGTGCCCCCGGTTTCATTAATGCAGTGGGATGGAATTGGAAAAACTCCAGATCTCGAACTATTGCCCCGGCCCGCCAAGCGATCGCTATTCCATCTCCGGTACTCCCGACTGGGTTGGTGGTTTTGGCAAAAATCTGACCACCGCCACCCGTCGCCAACACCACCGCTTTTGCTTGAATCCAAGAAATTTGGTTTTGGGAGAGAATACTTATTCCCTGACAGTGGCGGGTTTGGGCGTTCAACCACAAACTCAGGGTAACGGCTTGGGAGAGAACTTGAATGTTGGGGCGTTCCAACACCGCCGCAACCAATACGTCCACAATTGCCCGCCCAGTAGTATCACGAGAGTGCAAAACTCGAGGATGAGAATGGGCCGCTTCCAAGGTGGTGGCTAAATTTTCCCCCTGGCGGTCAAAATTAACCCCCAGGTTCAGCAAAAAGGCGATCGCTTCAGTAGCATGATTCACCAAAAACTCTACCGCTTCGGGATCGCATAATCCCACTCCCGCTTTTAATGTATCTTCCAAATGTTGGTTGGGCGTATCTGGAGGATAGATAGCGGCAGCAATTCCCCCCTGCGCCCACGGACTAGAACCACTTTTAAGGTCATCTTTTGTTACCAATCCCACCCGTAAATGAGAGGGAATGCAAAGGCTAGCATAAAGTCCGGCAGCGCCACTACCGACCACCAAAACATCAAATTGATTCGGTACTTCTTTGATGGAGCTTGGGGAGTTGGGGGTTTGTTTCATGTTGTATTTAGCTTCAGATTTATATATATAGCGGTTTTCACAGAAGTGAGTCCCGATTGAAACTCTGAAACGCCTATCTATCAAGGGATTTACTATACCTTATTAGACTGAAACCCGCTATAGTATAATTTACAGTATATCACCAAATAAACTCTTAAGCAATAGCAATGGGGCTCTTCTCGTTTCTGTGTGGAAGGAAGAAGAATAGGGATAATTTTCCAGAAGTATAATCTTCAAAGCCTTGCCTAGCAAGACCCCTACGAATTGTGCGCACTGATTATAATAGAAAGTCGAGAAGACCGGCAATGTTTGTGAGTCGGGTGTTACTGAATTAACTCAACGATTTAAGTTTATGCGCGAAAGTGTAACATCCTATCGACAGCAATTTCTCGGTTTGGAGAAAAAAGCTTACTTTAATTATGGGGGACAAGGACTGCTTCCCCGAACTGCTCTAGATGCTATCTATTGCTGCTATCAAAAGTTACAGGAAGATGATCCTTTTTCTCGTCGAATCAATAATGATAAAACAGGTTTTTTGACGGAATTATCTCAGGCAACCCGTACTATTATTGCTTCCGAATTAGGGGTGACACCGGAGACGATTACTTTAACGGAAAATGTAACCGTTGGTTGTAATATTAGACTTGTTGTGTAATAGTGGCATAATGGGGAAGAAACAATGATTGGATATCCCCTTGAATGCTGAACATTGGCCGAATATTGCATCAAGATAGACTCTTGAGAGCGACCACAGGACTCAATAGAAGAGCGTTTGAGACCTTGTTAGAGAAATTTGAACAGGTGTATTTGGCGGAAGCAGACAACAGGGAAAAGCCAAGAAAAAGAAAAATCGGAGCTGGCAGGAAAGCTAGATTGCAAAGCATCAAAGAGAAATTATTAGACATCTCCAAAAATTTATAAGTCAGTCACAGCAAGGAAGACAGGCAGATTAGACCAAGAGTCAAAATTAGCTCTAAAAACCGATTAATCAGGGTTTAAAGAGACAAAATCGAATTTTGACGGAAAACTATGGCTAATTATAACGTCAATTACTTCCCCTGATTGCTCCCATTCTATTACTTCTAAAATTAGCGCACTAATTCTCAATCTTACTAAGCCACAA
>NZ_JAPZSO010000236.1:0-23239 GCF_027531715.1 Microcystis sp. LE19-8.1F
CGCTGCCGCTACCAGTATTCTCGCCGGGTTAGTATTAAATCGAGAGACGATCAAAAAAATCCTTCGGAGTGACATTATGAGAGAATCCGTTATCTATCAAGATATTTTAGAGGAAGGCGAGGAAAAGGGACTACAAAAAGGACGACAAGAAGGATTGCAAGAAGGCAAAGAGGAAAAAGCTCGACAAATTGCTCTAAAAATGCTATCTGCTGGTTTTTCTATCTCAGAAATCGCTCGATTTACCGATTTGTCCCCTGCAACTATCGAGGAATTACAATCGAGAGACGACTAAAAAAATCCTTCGGAGTGACATCATGAGAGAATCCGTCATCTATCAAGCTATTTTAGAGGAAGGAGAATTATCCGCTAAATTAAACTCTATTCCCCGTTTATCGGTCTTAGGATTAAGTGTAGAACAAATTGCCCAAGCTTTAGACTTAGAGATTGGGCAATGATTTGGTAGTAGTGCCGTAGCCCTCTTGCTTATCTGGTAAAAAGTGTATAAAATATTTACCAATAAAAATAATTTGCTCAAATCAGTCCTTAAAACTCTAACTTGATGACGACTTTTCTGATAAATATCTCTTGATGGCTTACTCAAAGCCACTGATTACTGATTACTGATAATTGCCATGTTAAAGCAATTGAAATAAAACCGAGAGATTATTAGCTGGCATAGGAATTACTTCTAACAATTGTAAACCTCGATCGCTGGCTTCTTGCACCACATCTTCTAAATTCCTAACTCCCCAACTGGGGTTTTGAGAACGGAGAGAAAAATCAAAGCTTTCATTACTAGGAGAAGTATGTTTTCCCTGTCGTTTATAGGGACCATAAAGATAGAGGATTCCCCCTGGATTAAGAATTCGATTTGCTCCTGCCATTAAAGCTAAACAAGCTGACCAAGGAGCAATATGAATCATGTTAATATTAACAATGGCATTAATGACGATATTTTCCCTCTCTACCGCCCAAACTGACTGATGAACATCGATAAATAGGGGGCGATCAAGATTAGAACTAGGACAATAATCGCACCAACTGCGAATACTATCTAGAGCCAGAGGGTTACAATCGGAGGGAATCCAACGACAAGGAGCAAGACGAGGGGCAAAAAAAACAGCGTGTTCACCCGTGCCGCTGGATATTTCTAGGATATTCCCAGTCTTCGGTAAAAATTGGCTGAGAACTTCTAAAATCGGCTGACGATTGCGTTCTGTTGCCGGAGCATATTGACGTAAATCAGACATAACTAGGGTTGGCTGAAAAAGTTGGTTGGTGGGGTTAGGAGTCGGTCGTCAGGCGTCGGTCGTCAGGCGTCAGTCCTGATGAAAAAATTTTCACCACCACAGATGAAAGAGGTTTCCTTCCCTACACCCCACACCCCACACCCTACACCCTCTTTCCAGTCAGGAGGATTATTTTTATTTATTCTCCCTTCTCCCCATCCTACTCTGCAATAACTACTGGCAGCCAGAAATACGTTGGTTTCATATCATACTTTGTGCTTTTTGTCAAAAAAACTTTTTTTTTGCAATAAAACTACACAAAAAAAAGATCATCGTTGTTGGTGAAATTGACTAATTTACCCGTCCTAATTAGGATAACCTTCTAGGTTTGGTGAGGGTTTCAACCATTGCTGCTTAAAAAAGCACAGAATAACCCATTATGAAATTCAGTAAAATCGCTGTTACCATTGTAACATCGTTGTTAAATAAAAATCTTTCTCAATTAATTTTTAAGAATTTATAAATATTGCGGAATGTTAATTTAAATATTCTCAAGTTTTTGGCATCAATCAATAAATTTTGCTTATCTTTGGCGAACATTGGGTTAGGAGTCAGTATTCTCCGAGTCAGCTTTTTTCTCCCCTCTCCCTTCTCCCAACTCCGGCGCTCCAGAAAAATATTAAGTTTTGTTAAGAAGTTAGTGACAAAAGACCAGCTTTAATCTCTATTATCGTAGTAAGTGGCTTTTGACCGGAATCAAGCTGGTCAAGATAAATAGTAACTTTTGCCCATCATCAAACAAAGATGGTCAGTCTAACTAAAACAGTCGCTGTGGCCATGCCCTCGTGATCAATTCCTATGTCAACCCTGGTTATTGTCGAATCCCCCACCAAAGCTCGGACGATCAGCAATTATCTGCCTAGCGGCTATCGAGTCCAAGCCTCCATGGGCCACATCCGCGATCTGCCCGCCTCCGCCGAAGAAATTCCCCCCACCCACAAAGACAAATCCTGGGCCAATTTGGGCGTAGATGTGGAGAACGATTTCGACCCCCTCTACGTCGTCCCCAAAACCAAAAGTAAAGTCGTCAAAGAATTAAAAGAAGCTCTCAAAGGCGCGAGTGAATTGATCCTCGCCACCGACGAAGATCGGGAAGGAGAAAGCATCAGTTGGCATCTCCTACAGGTACTCAACCCGAAAGTTCCCACCAAAAGGATGGTATTTCACGAAATCACCAAAGAGGCAATCCAAGCGGCCTTAAAAAATTGTCGATCGATCGACGAAAATTTAGTTCACGCCCAAGAAACCCGCCGCATACTCGATCGCCTCTACGGTTATACCCTCTCCCCCCTACTCTGGAAAAAAATCTCCAAAGGGTTATCCGCCGGCCGCGTGCAATCCGTCGCGGTACGTCTGCTCGTGCAGCGCGAACGAGAACGACGGGCTTTTAAAACCGCCAATTATTGGGATCTGAAAGCCACCCTCGAAAAGGACAAAAATCAATTCGAGTCGAAATTAGTCACCTTAAACGGTCAAAAAGTGGCAAATGGCAGCGATTTCGATGCCGACACCGGCAGACTGCTCCCCGGTCGCCAGGTGACACTCTTAGATCAAGCCACCGCCGCCGCCTTAAAAGAACGCATCCAAGACAAAATCTGGCGCGTTAGCCACACCGAAGAAAAACCCACCACTCGCAAACCTTCCCCCCCCTTCACCACCTCCACCCTACAGCAAGAAGCTAACCGGAAACTGGGCATATCCGCCCGCGACACCATGCGAATCGCCCAAAATCTCTACGAACAGGGCTACATCACCTATATGCGGACTGATTCCGTCCATCTTTCCGATCAGGCCATCACCGCCGCCCGTCATTGTGTAGAACAAATGTACGGAAAAAACTATCTCAGTCCCCAACCCCGGCAGTACACCACCAAAAGCAAAGGCGCACAGGAAGCACACGAAGCCATCCGGCCCGCCGGTAGCAGCTTTCGCCTGCCCCGGGAAACCGGCCTGAGCGGACTAGAATTCGCCCTCTACGACCTAATCTGGAAACGTACCGTCGCCTCACAGATGGCCGATGCCCGCATTACCCAGATCGCCGTTAATATTCAGGTAGAAAATGCCGGATTTCGCTCCTCTGGCAAAAGAATCGACTTCCCAGGCTTTTTCCGCGCCTATGTGGAAGGTTCCGACGATCCCGAAGCCGCCATCGACGACCAAGAAATAATCCTACCCCCCCTCAGCATCGGTGATACCCCCAATTGTCGCCAACTAGAAGCCATTAGCCACGATACCCAACCCCCCGCCCGTTATAGCGAAGCCTCCCTCGTAAAAACCCTCGAAAGTGAAGGAATCGGGCGACCCAGCACCTACGCCACCATTCTCGGCACAATTATCGATCGCGGTTATGCCCAAATGCGGAATAAAACCTTGATTCCCACCTTCACCGCCTTCGCCGTCGTCGGTTTGTTAGAAAATCATTTCCCCGACCTGGTAGATCCCAAATTTACCTCGAAAATGGAGGAAACCCTCGACGATATCGCCACCGGTTCCGCTCAATGGTTGCCCTATCTCGATCGCTTCTATCGCGGCGAAAAGGGGCTAGAAAGCCAAGTCAAAGAGCGCGAGAGTCAAATTAACTCTAGCACCGCCAAATCGGTGATTTTAGAGGATTTACAGGCAACTATCAAGATCGGCAAATACGGTCCCTATTTGGAAGTCCCCCGGGGGGATGAAATCCTCACCGCCTCCATCCCCGCCGATTTAACCCCCGCCGACCTCAACCCCGAACAGGTAGAAACCCTGCTGCGACAGAAAACCGAAGGTCCCGATAAAATAGGTCTTCATCCCGACACCGGAGAGCCGATTTATCTGCTCGTGGGTAGTTACGGCCCCTACGTCCAGTTAGGAGATGTCAGCGATGACAATCCCAAACCGAAACGCGCCTCCTTACCCAAAGGAGTCAAACCAGAGGACATCACCCTCCCACAAGCAGTGGGTTTATTGGCACTGCCGCGACTGCTGGGAACCCATCCCCTCACCGGAGGCAAAATCAAAGCCAGTTTAGGTCGTTTCGGCCCATATATAGTTCAGGAAGAGGGCAAAGAAAAAGAATATCGTTCCTTGAAAGCCGGGGATGATATCTTAACCATAACCCTCGATCGAGCCTTGGCCTTATTAGCCGAACCGAAAAAAACTCGCAGCACCCGCAGTTCCACCAAACCACCCTTAAAAGAATTGGGTAAACATCCCGACGATGGGGAATTGGTGGGATTGTACGAAGGTCCCTACGGAGTTTATATCAAGCACGGTAAGACCAACGCCAAGATTCCCGAAGGAGAAACCGCCGAAACCCTGACTCTAGAACAAGCTTTGGGGGCCCTAGCGGCCAAGACAACCACTGCCAAGAAAACCACTACCAAGAAAACTACTTCTAGCACCACCAAAAAAACTACTTCCCCGGGCAGTAAAACTGGCAAAAGTAAGACGGTTTAGCGGTTACTGGTGAGGCAATTTTCCCCATGGTTAATTCCTCACCTGATGCGGGGACAAATCTGGCTGGCTTTTTTGTCTTTTGCACCACTTTGACCGAGCTGCTCCCATACCCCAAATTCCCTAATGTAAAGCAATCGCCATCGCTTCTTGGGGAATTTGTCGGTAAATTGGTTTGAAAAATTGTTCTATGGCATCCGATTCGGGGGCAGCCAGGGGAAAATTGCCTAAAATGTCGAGAATGGTTTGATTTTCATTTCCCGGCGTGATGACAACTAGGGAGGGATCTAGGTCTTCATCGTACTGCCAAAAGCGATCGATAGCGCTGTCGGGGGCAGTTTTTTCAACTACTGCGGGGGGTTCACTGACTGCTAAAGGTTGATTATCAGGGGAATAGGAGCGTTTTTCTCGTAAAGCTTCCAGAATTTGGCTTTTGGTTCGGCCGCGCAGTTGCAAAAGCAGCAAGGGATCGACACTAAAACGATCGCCCAATTGATAGTATACTGCTCCTATATGTTTGCAGGGGTTGGCTTGATCGGGACAGGTACAACGGGAGCGAATATCGGCTAGGGAAAAGGGAAATAAATTCACCCCACTATCGATAAAAACACGCTCAATATTATCGGGCATTTGTCCGGTGAGTAATTGAGCGGAATAAATGGCTTTTTTGGAGAGAAGCTTAATAATATAATCCCATTCTTCATCACTAAAAGCCGCTAGGGATAAATCCACTATATAAGGCTCTGGTTCACTGCCTTGTACTCTAGCAATAACTTGCGAGTCTTCAAAGTCAATACTTAAAACATTGCCCTCTCTAGCGTACAGTCTAGCCCGTTCCAAACGTTTTTTAAAGCGATAGGAATCGAGTAGTTCTAGCCATTTTTGTACCCACCAAGCTTGTTCTGTCATTTTTTATTTACCCTACAGCTGATCAGCTTCATTACCAACCAAAAGATATATTTTGAGTTACCTATGATTACTGATTACTGATTACTGATTACTGCTCACTGATTACTGATTACTGATTAAAATCCGCCGGGGCTTAAATAACTGGGATTTTCCTGTAGGGAAGTATCGAAGGGATTGGATAAATCTTGGGTGCGAATTAAGGGGCCAGACTGTTGCTGCTGCATGACATCATAGTATAAAGTTTCGGTCAATTTAGCATCCCTAGTAATCAGATTATCGAAATAGGAACCTTGGGGAAAAGTACGCCAACCAAAAAGAGAGTTTAACTGTCCTAAAATGTTGGTGGAGTCGTAGAAACGACCCGTATTGTTATTAACAGCGCGGTTAAACAAACCGGGGATATTATTAAATCCTACCGCCGTATCGGGAGAGGGGACAATTTGCAATTGTTGGGTTTTTACCGGTGCGGGAGTGGTGGCGGGTGAATTTTGGGCGATCGCACTAGAGGAACTCCACCAGACTAAACCAGTTAAACAAAACAGGGAAGGAAGTAAAAATTTAGCGCGCATGGGTAAAAATCTCCTCACAGGGATAGGGTTAATTAAAAAATCGCGTCAATGGGATGAGAAAGAAATCAATACTAGCGATCGAGTCAATATATAATGACTTTTGGCTCAATTGTAACCGAAATTTTGGAGTCAGTCAGGCTCCCAATCCTGAAAATATGGCTAATTCCTCGGTAGCGAATCTAGATACTGCTTCCCTGCGTCAATTTCTCCTCGATGCTCTTGTCCGTCTTGCCTATCGGGAGGGGGATTTCACCCTGTCCTCGGGGCAAAAAAGCAGCTACTATATCAACGGTAAACAAGTTACCCTCACTGCTGAGGGAGCTTTAGCCGTGGGGCGTTTATTGCTGTCGCTACTGCCCCCAGATACCCAAGCGGTGGCAGGATTAACCCTAGGGGCGGATCCGATTGTCAGCGCGGTTAGTGTGGTATCTGCCTACGAAAATCGCCCGATTCCAGCTTTAATCGTCCGCAAAGAGGCAAAAGGTCACGGTACTATGGCTTATATCGAGGGGCCGACTTTAAACCCTGGTGCCGCGGTGGTTGTCCTCGAAGACGTGGTGACAACGGGGAAAAGTGCCATGGTAGCGGTAGAAAGATTACGCGATGCCGGTTATCAAGTAGATTTAATCATTGCTTTGGTGGATAGAGAGCAAGGAGGGGCGGAATTTTACCAATCTCAGGGAATAAAGTTTCAAGCTTTGTTTTCGATTCGGGATCTACAGGCGGCTTATCAGACTAAATAGCGGGGAGTGGCCAGAAACGCTCGATAACTGGATTTTAACAGTCGGATTGGCTCTGGGGATAAACCACAAAGGCACAAAGAACACAAAGAGGAAGACAGATTCGAGAGGGCTGCTTTCATTGCCTAAACGATAAGTTAAGTAGGTAGGCGTTAAAAATTATCAGATACCCCCCTTATCAAGGGGGGCAGGGGGGATCGAACCTAAAATCCATTTTTAATTTAATTATAACCAGCTACTTAACTAGATTTTTTTCCTGTGAATAATTGGTCACTAGCTGAGGTTGTCGGCGCTAAGAAACAGCTGGGAACATTGATAGATTCAGAGTCTAACTATTGACTAATAGCTATTCTCGGCGGGGGAATCAAGATTGCTTGACTCTGTTGGCTGCTAATGAGTTGAAGCCTTTGTCACTTTACTGATAACCCTCAGACCGACTAACTGTATACTAGGCTATAAGATTTGCTTAAAAATCTTCAAACCATGCCGAACTATCGACAGTACAGCGATCGCCAAATATGAATCAAGGCATAGATTTACAAGAAAGTTTCATTAAATCCCTAACAGACCTGGGATTAAGTGGAGGACTGGCTAAAGCGATTTGGATGCCTTTACCCATGTTCCTGATGATTATAGCCGCCACGGTGGGGGTTTTAGTCTGCGTCTGGTTAGAAAGAAAAATTTCCGCCGCCGTCCAACAGCGTATCGGGCCGGAATACGCAGGACCCTTAGGCGTTTTACAACCGGTCGCCGACGGTCTGAAATTAGTCTTTAAAGAAGATGTCGTCCCCGCTAAGGCTGACCCTTGGTTATTCCTCTTCGGGCCAATTTTGGTGGTGATGCCGGTGTTTGTCTCCTATCTCATCGTCCCCTTCGGTCAAAATCTGCTGATTACTGACCTAAACGTGGGAATCTTTTTATGGATTTCCTTGTCCAGTATTGCCCCCATTGGTTTATTAATGGCGGGTTATGCCTCGAATAATAAGTATTCCTTGCTGGGAGGCCTGCGGGCGGCGGCGCAATCGATTAGTTATGAAATTCCCTTGGCTTTATCGGTATTAGCGATCGCGATGATGTCTAATAGTCTCAGTACCATTGATATTGTCGAACAACAATCCGGTTATGGCATTTTAGGCTGGAATATCTGGCGCCAACCGGTGGGGTTTCTGATTTTCTGGATTGCCGCTTTAGCTGAGTGTGAACGTCTGCCTTTCGATTTACCTGAAGCGGAGGAGGAATTAGTCGCCGGTTATCAAACCGAATACGCGGGGATGAAATTCGCTCTCTTTTATGTGGGTTCCTACGTTAACCTCGTGCTGTCGGCCCTAGTTTTCGCCGTCCTCTATCTTGGCGGTTGGGAATTTCCTATCCCCGTCAATGCTTTGGCCGGCTGGTTGGGAGTTAGTGAAACCAATCCTTGGCTACAAATTATCACCGCTTCCCTAGGGATTACGATGACAGTATTAAAAGCCTATTTTCTCATCTTCATCGCTATTCTCTTGCGTTGGACCGTACCCCGGGTTCGCATTGACCAATTACTCGATTTAGGCTGGAAATTCCTCCTACCGGTATCTTTAGTTAACCTACTACTTACCGCCGCCCTAAAACTAGCTTTTCCCTTTGCTTTTGGCGGTTAATTTCCTTTTTTGCCCTGTTAACCTACTATCCCTCTGACCATCATGTTTAACATCCTCAAACAAGTCAGCGATTACGCCAAAGGTAGCATTCAAGCGGCGAAATACATCGGCGAAGGTTTATCCGTTACCTTCGACCATATGCGTCGTCGTCCGATTACCGTTCAGTATCCCTACGAAAAGTTAATTCCCTCGGAACGTTATCGGGGTAGAATTCACTTTGAGTTCGATAAATGTATCGCTTGTGAAGTTTGTGTGCGAGTTTGTCCGATTAATTTACCAGTAGTGGATTGGACTTTTAACAAGGAAATTAAAAAGAAAGAACTCAAACACTACAGTATCGATTTTGGGGTCTGTATTTTCTGCGGTAATTGTGTCGAATACTGTCCGACTAATTGCCTATCGATGACCGAAGAATACGAACTGGCATCCTATGATCGTCATGAATTAAACTATGATAACGTCGCCCTAGGCCGTTTACCCTACAAAGTCACCCAAGACCCGATGGTAACACCTCTGAGGGAATTAGGTTATCTACCTAAAGGTGTCATCGAACCCCACGATTTACCCGCCGGTAGTCAACGCGCTGGTAAACGTCCAGAAGAAATTACTGATTAATTAGCAGTTAGCTATCAGCCGTCACGGTTTTTAGGTAGGAGAATTGCCAGATTCTGTCTTTTGCCTCTTGCCTGTTGCCTCTTGCCTTCAGAAGCTGATAACTAATAATTAATAACTCTCAAGCATAAAAGGAGATGAAACTACTGTGAATTTAGCCGAGGGCGTTCAAATAGTATCTTTTGGCATTTTAGCAGCCCTAGTAATCGGGACAGCTTTAGGCGTGGTACTATTATCTAATATCGTTTATTCCGCCTTTTTATTGGGCGGTGTTTTTATCAGCATTTCAGGTTTATATCTCTTACTAAATGCTGATTTTGTAGCGGCGGCACAAATTCTAATTTATGTGGGCGCAATTAACGTTTTAATTCTCTTTGCCATTATGCTTGTTAATAAGCAAGAGGACTTTTCTGATATTCCTAAACGTTGGATTCGTCAGGCATCTACTGCTTTAGTTTGTGTGGGTTTATTTGTACTGTTATCGACCATGGTTTTAATCACGCCTTGGTCAATTTCTAGCACTTCTCCCGCAGTAGTGACTAATACTTTAGTAGAAATCGGTAAGCATTTCTTTAGTGATTTCTTGCTACCCTTTGAATTAGCTTCCGTGCTATTATTAATGGCCATGGTCGGAGCAATTATTTTAGCTCGTCGCGACCTTATCCCTACCCTAAAAGCTGAAGAACCTACGGCCACAGCTTTAACATTACCCGAACGACCTAGAGAATTAACCGCCCCTAAATAGGAGAAAAGAAAGAGGTATCATGCAGATTCAGTTAGAGTATTATTTGTTATTAGCGGCGGCTTTATTTTGTATCGGAATTTACGGTTTAGTCACCAGTCGCAATGCTGTCCGGGTTTTAATGTCGATCGAATTGATGCTCAATTCTGTTAACATTAACTTAATGGGTTTTTCCAACTATCTTGACCCCGCTAATATCAGAGGCCAAATTTTTACTATTTTCGTGATTACCGTAGCGGCAGCCGAGGCAGCCGTGGGTTTAGCGATTATCCTGACTATCTATCGTAACCGCGACACGATCGATATGGAACAGTTTAATCTGCTCAAATGGTAAGCTTTTAAATAGGGTTTGCTGAATAAATCTAAAAACCTTGTTGGATAAGGTTTTTAAACTTTTTTTCCCTCAAAAAGTGCCGACCATTGGGGTGAACCCCACACCCCACACCCCACACCCCACACCCTGTCCCCACGAAAAACTTTTTCAGCAAACCCTAAATATTTACCCCCCCTCTCTCCCTTTTTTGGGGAGAGTTTTTTTTGGCTAATTTTCCCTGTTAACGGGGATAAATCTCGGTGACAACTCGATCGGGCGAGCTACTGGTAACAACAATGTTATTATCTTCTAACGTGCCGATCGCTTTATCGCCGGTGAGATTAAATTTTGGTTCCTGTTGTTCATAGATAATATTCCCCTCGGCCTCGACAATTTTTTCCGACATTTTCCAAGTTAAGATCTGACTATACAATTGCGCCCCAGTTTTCTGATTAATTCCCTTAACCCCATCCTTGAGATAAGCGATACGATTGCCTAATTCCACCACCACACGATTACCAGTAATAGTGATTTGATCTTGATATTGAAAAATTTCCGTGGGGCGATCGGAAGTTAGGCTACGATTTTGATAGTTCCAAATTGCCTGAGAACCAGAAATCTGTAAAGGTGGTTCTAAAGAGCGATATTCGAGGTTTTCTTGTAGGATAACCTGATTATTTTTTCTTTCCCAACGACCGCCGATAGCAGTAAGGCGATCGATAATAGTTTTACTAATATAGCGATCAAAAGCGACTTTTTGATCGGTACTAATGACCTGTTGCGGAATTTCCCAGTACAGGCGCTCGGTTTGCAGGACAACACGAGATTCCTTGGCGGTAGCCACCACTTGACCTTGTAATTCTAGTTTTTCTTGGCGCGTGTCGTACCGTCCTTGGCGCGCCTTAGCTTCTAGTTGTAGATGACTACCTTTGATCCCTTTGGGGGAGATTAAAATACCCTCCTTGGGTAGCCAACGCAATTCAGGCGCGTTAATAATGGCCTTATTGCGGGGATCTACAGCCACAATATTATCTTTGAGGAGAATTTCCTGGCCTTCCTTATAGACTTCACCGCGGTCAGCACTAACCTGTAAAACTACTTTCCCATCTTGATAAATATTACCCTTGATATTTTCCAGACGGGCGATTTTTTGGTCTTGGGTGTAGGTAGCTTTTTTGACTTGAATTTTCCAGAGGGGTTGTCCCGAGGGGTTAGCCTGTTCTAACGTGGCATTATTGAGAATTAAGCGGCCAGTTTCTTCAATTTTAGGCGATTCTGTCGGCGAAATTTTCGGCGGATCAGGAGGTTGACAGGCCGTTAATCCCAGCAAACCGATTAGAAGGGCAGCCCCGCGCCCAATTGATAATTTTAATTGTAACCGCTGCCTCAATTTCGATCGCTCCGCTGCTATTTTATTAGGGGTCGAGAATAGATTCGCCTCCATCCCCTCCCATCCAGAACCGTACATGAGACTTTTACCTCATACGGCTCCTCGTTTGACTGTTCCCTTGTTAAGGGCCTGACATTCACTGGCTGTCTATATATCATTGTAGTTGACTCAAGGTCAAGTTAACTACGGATGATTCTAGGCTTCCATTGGCTGCCGTTTGATCACTGAAGACCTGACTAGGCAATTATTTCAGGCATTTGGCTCCTTATTTGATGCCTAAACGTTTCGCACATCTTTAGTTATTTTATCTTGACCAAATTTCAATAGCCAGATCAGCTAGATAATTAGCTCGCTTTTCAATTTCTTCCTTATTCCAGACATTTTTGTCAGAAAAGTATTTGTTCAAAGAAACATTACTGTCTTTAAACAAAATAACTTTGTCCGAAAATGGTTTATTAGATAAGCCTGAATTGTCGGCCGTCAAAGTCAGATTACCTAAAGTATGTAGCCAAGTTTTATGTATTTGTTCGTGATTATCACCAAGCATATCTTGCCAGTGCGCTGTTAAGTTCTGGGGCATTATATGCTCTATTGTCAGGTTCTTAGTATTAACCATCTCTTTGGTCATGCGGCGTTCTATGGTTTCCAGAATAAGCTTAACTTTTGTTTTGGCATCTTTACCATAGATGTCTTTTTTGATTAGTCCTTCACGAAATTCATCGTCTGATGGCCATGACTTTTCTCCTTGATAATCTCTCAGAACTTTTTTGAGATTAAACAGTGTATTATTAGAGTTAGATTGTTTTTTTATGTCTTCATATAAATTTTCAAAAATTTTCCCTAAAATTTTTGTAGATTTATTAACAAAGGATCGTCGAACAAAGTATGATTCTAAACAATCAACAATTTCAAGGAAATCCTGAATAGATAAATGCTTGTCTTGAAAATCTCTATAGATATTGAGAAGAAAAATACGACAAGTAGTAAAATTTAGGCGATTTAATCGACTAAATCTATCTTTTAGTTCGTCTTTATTTTCACTTTCTTTGGGAAAAACAAGACACTGATAATATTCAGCAAAGTTAATCAACTCATCTAGTTGATCTTTAATATTAAAACTATTGTTTTCAGCATTTTTGTCTAGGCGTTGTTTAATTTCTTTATAAACTTCTTTTTTACTAATTGATTCACCGTCTTTGCGAAGATATAACCAAAAAGATTCAGTCAATAATTCAGCATATTTTTCCTCTTTTTTTTCCTCTATAGCTAGTCTTTTAAAAGATGCTTCAAGAGGTTGCCACTTTTGTTTGTATATATCTTCTCGTTGTTCACTAGGTAACTTCATAAAAACATAGTTACGGACTAAATCTGCTTGGGTAAGTTCTTGTCCTTTTGTATTGAGACTTTCAAAAATAAGATAAGGATTTTCTTCGCTATCAGAAGTAATATTGACTAAAATTAAACGCTCTAAAAGAAGATTTTTGAAGAGTTTATGTTCTCCCTCTGCAAAATTCTTCTTTTTAAGACGTTCCTTAAAGTATTGATATGCCTTATATATTGTTTTGTTATCAAATTCTCTGCTATTTTGGTTTTTGATGATACTTTTGTAAGCTTCACGATCATCTTGAGTTGGCAAGATTTTATAATAATCATCATCTTTTTTAAACTTATTTATCAGATAGTATTCATATAATTCTTCCGCCAACTCTGTATGGTTTTTCTCTTGTAAATAATTTCGCAAAGCCGCTATGATGATGGCAAGAGTAGTAAGACGTTGTTGTCCATCTATTACGACATACGGAGATATACCTTCGGCTGTTCCAGGAATTGACTGGGTGACAATAGAACCAAGAAAATGAGGTTCTTGCTCCTTATCATAGAGACTCATTAGATCTTCCCATAAAGTCTCCCATTTTTGCTTGTCCCAAGAATAAGGTCTTTGAAATAGAGGGATTTGAAATTGTTTAGTACCTTCAAGTAAATTACGAAGACTGGTTTCTGATGCTTTCATGATTTGATTTGCTCCTGTAATCGTTTTGTCTTTGGTAAAAGTGGCAAAAATTGTCTCAATTTGATTAGCCCATAAACGCCGAGCTTAGGGAACCGTCCGAAACCTTCCACGGCAAACTAAGGAAATCAACTAACTAAATAAAATCGCCCAGTTAACGGGAGAATGACCCCCACCGAGGCGGTTTATCCTCCTTCAAGGTGACATCTTTCACCCAGTTTAACTGATTTTCAATACTCCAATGCCCCTGAATTGGCTTCAAAAAGGCTTTCGCAGACAATCTTTCACTACTGATGAAATAAGTCTTCTCCTCAAAGTTCTTTCCTTCCCGTTTGCCTTGACGTTTCACTAGGACAAAGCTTTGTCAACTTTTCCATCCTGCTCATGGTTATATACTGAAACGATGCTGACTCACATCTTGCTCGCAAGTCTGTCCACCTTTTACCGTACACTTAATACTTTTTGCGCCAGTTGCCAGGATGGTCTGGTATTTGCTTTAATCGCTAGTTTTGCTGGGAAAAACCCCCGGTTGAACGGTGAGAGTTTGTTGTTTACCCCTGCGGTTAATCTCGATTTCCAGATTACCACCGATCGCACTGGTTTCTACACCTTGCTGCACATCGGCGGCGGTTTTAACGGGGTTTCCTGCCACAGTTTCGATGATATCACCCGCTTGCATCCCGGCTTTTTGGGCGGGGGAATTTTCCACCACTCGCAGGACGATTACCCCTTCATTTTGGTCAATATTAAAGTTTAATTCTTTAGTTTCGTTCAATTGCTGCCGTAATTCTGGGGTTAGCGTCACCATGTGGATACCGATGTAGGGATGTTCCGCTTTACCCTTGCTAGATAGCTGTCCCGCCACTTTTTGGGCGGTTTCGATGGGAATGGCAAACCCTAAACCCTGGGCATCGGCCCGAATTGCCGTATTAATGCCGATAACTTCCCCCTTGGCGTTCAGCAACGGGCCGCCGGAATTGCCGGGGTTAATAGCGGCATCGGTTTGGATAAAACGAACCCGTTTATCGGGAACCCCCACTTCGCTGCTAGTGCGTCCTAGGGCGCTAATAATGCCCACCGTCACCGTATTATCTAAGCCTAGGGGATTGCCAATAGCGATCGCCCACTCTCCGGGGGTTAAAGTTTCGGCCTTGCCAAAAGTCACCGTCGGTAAATTTTCCGCCTCGATTTTCACCAGGGCCACATCGGTCATATTGTCAACCCCCAGGACTTTACCCTGATAGGTTTGACCGTTTTTCAGAGTCACTTTTACTTGGGTTGTCCCTTCCACCACATGGGCATTAGTTAAAAGTAGTCCATCTGTACTAACAATAAATCCAGAACCGGTTCCCCGTTCCAAATGCTCCCTGGGAATCGGCACTTCATTACCAAAAAAGCGCCGAAAAAAGGGCTGTTTAAATTCTTCGGGAATTTGGTCGGCCACTTCCCGGGCCGAGTCAATCCGCACCACCGCCGGCCCGACTTTCTGCACGGCCTGGGCGATAAAATTAACATTGCCGTCGTTTTGGGGAATAACAGGGAGAGAGAGGGAAGCGGGGAGGATTGCCGGCGGTGTATTTACCTCTAGGGGTGCTTTTCTGCTTAAATACTGATTTCCTAGCACTCCTACAGTACCGCCTAGGGCGAGTAATCCCAGTGAAATCCCCAATCTTGTCAATAAACCCATAAGCTCTAGCCCTAAAATGTCGTGTGCGGTAGAATCGGCGCAAAACTTACCTACAATTATAGGCTGTCTTTTTTGTCGGTAGGGAAGAATCAATGGGAACTTACCCCGTTTACCGGTATTCTTTTAGCGGTAAAATCACGAAACAGCCATTAGAATCTCACTTCATGCAATTGTTTGATCGCATTCGTTTAGGGATAGCCGTAGCGGTGGCTAAAACCGTTACTGCTGTGGTTAAAGGACTCCGTTTAGGGGCTGCCAGCGTCTTGCCGGGGGAAATTGCCCGTCGTCTCCATCCCCGTTTGTTGCCGCTACTTTGTGGGCAAGTCCGACGGGGGGTAATCTTGGTGGTTGGCACGAATGGAAAAACTACCACTTCCCTACTGCTAAGAACTATTCTAGAGCGTCAAGGGGCAAAAGTCACCCATAATACCACCGGGGCAAATTTAATTAATGGTTTAATCACTGCTTTATTAGCCGATGCCAATTTATTCGGCACTTTAAAGGCTGATTATGCCATTTTAGAAGTGGATGAAAATATTCTCCCTTTGGTTTTAAAAGATTGTCGTCCTCGCGCTATTTTAGCTCTAAATTTGTTTCGCGATCAACTCGATCGCTATGGGGAAGTGGATACGATTAGTCGCCGTTGGCAAGGGGCTATATCTCCCCTGCCCACCGATACTTTAGTGATTCTCAATGCTGATGATCCGACCCTTTCTCATTTGGGTCAACAACTGCGCCAAAGAGTTTTATATTTTGGCTTAAGTGAGCCGGAATTATATCTGGAAGAAATTCCCCACGCTGTCGATTCTATTTACTGTCCTAAGTGTGGTGCTTCTTTGGATTATCGCGGGGTTTATCTCTCCCATTTAGGGGATTTTAGTTGTCCTAGTTGTGGCTTTAAAAAGAGTAATCCTGCTTTTCATAGTCACGATTGGCCGCAGATTTTAATCGGTGTTTATAATAAATATAATACTTTAGCGGCGGGTTTAGTAGCCCAGGAATTGGGGATTAAAGATCGAGAAATTTTTGAGACAGTTCAGGGTTTTAAAGCGGCCTTTGGTCGAGCGGAAGAATTAGAAATTGAGGGTAAAAAAGTTAGAATTTTACTGTCTAAAAATCCCGTGGGGATGAATGAAACAATTCGCGCAGTGGCTGATATTTTACAGAAAGAAAAGTCTTCGACTACTCTCTTAGTTCTCAATGATCGCATCCCCGATGGTACGGATGTTTCTTGGATTTGGGATGTGGATACGGAAAAATTAACCCGTTTGGGAACAACTTTAGTAGTAACGGGCGATCGACTTTATGACATGGCTTTACGCTTACAATATAGTCAGGATAGTCTCGCTTATCCCGTTAATTTAATTGTTGAATCCGAGCTAAAAAAAGCGATCCAAATTGCCCTTAATAACACCAAAAATGATGAAACTTTACATATTTTACCCACCTATTCTGCTATGTTAGAAGTACGAGAGATTCTCACGGGTCGAAAGATTTTGTAGAAATTAGAAAAGAGTAAAGATTAGTGTTGGGGGGTTAAGTTTTGGGGTGTTGGGGTTTTAGGTTTTTAGGGTTTTGGGGTATTAGTTGAATTTCTCCATTCCCCACCCCCCCATTCCCCCTGTCTCCTGTCTCCTGTCTCCTGTCTCCTGTCTCCTGTCTCCTGATTAAAAATTATGCAAGAACTAGAACTAAAAATCGGCTGGTTGTATCCGACCTTAATGAGTACCTACGGCGATCGAGGTAATGTTATTACTATCCAAAGAAGATGTCAATGGCGTGATATTGCCGTGACAATTATTCCCCTAGATGCTCAAACAGAAGCCGAGACATTTTATCAAGTAGATATAATTGTTGGGGGTGGAGCGCAGGATCGGCAACAGGAGATCGTTATGCGCGATTTACAGGGTAAAAAAGCGGCAGCGATGAAAGAACAATTATCGGCAGGAATACCGGGGGTTTTTACCTGTGGTTCCCCACAATTATTAGGGCATTATTACGAACCAGCTTTCGGTCAAAGAATCGAAGGATTAGGATTATTAGACCTAGTAAGTAAACATCCCGGCCCCAATGCAAAACGCTGTATCGGTAACGTGGTTTTTGAAATTACTGCCTCTCCCTTAGCGGAGGAAATTAAAGCTATGACTGGGGAAAAACCGCTAGTAATTGGCTTTGAAAATCACGGGGGTCGTACCTATTTACAGACCGTTTCTCCTTTAGGAAAGGTGATTACTGGCTACGGAAATAACGGAGAGGACGGTTATGAAGGGGCATTTTACCACAATGCGATCGCTACCTATGCCCACGGTCCCTTACTACCCAAAAATCCCTTTTTAGCTGATTGGTTAATCCAAAAAGCTTTAGAACAAAAGTATCAAAAACCGATTTTTTTAACAAAACTTGATGATTCTCTGGCTCTGAAAGCAAGATTTGCCATGTTTGAACGACTAGAACTAACCGGCGTGACCAATAAAGCCTAAACTGGTCATATACACTTATGGCAGGAGATAGTCAAACTAGCCATTAAGAATTTTAATTCTGGCAGCTTATGAAATTATGACTGGAAAAATTATCGATCGTCAAACGGCGGGGTTTCTCGTCCTCATCATCCCCCTAGCGGTGCTAATCATCCTTGTTTTTACCGCTTGGCCATTGATCCTACTGGTCTTCTTCTTAACTCTTGCAGTCAAGGTGTGGCAAGACTATCGCTGGTCAAAATTATCGACGGTGATTAACCCCTATTTCAATCAACTTTTACAGGACAATCAAGGTTGTCTCACCCCGATTGACCTATCGGCAAAAGCCAATCTCACGGCCAAATTAGCTAGACAATTTTTAGACAAAAAAGCTGAGGAATTTGGGGCGCAAAAAAAAGCTGTAGGCGATCAGGGTATGGCCTATTACTTTATCACCGCCAGTACCTTGGGTAGTAT
Source organism: Microcystis sp. LE19-8.1F (assembly GCF_027531715.1). Taxonomy (NCBI): domain Bacteria; kingdom Bacillati; phylum Cyanobacteriota; class Cyanophyceae; order Chroococcales; family Microcystaceae; genus Microcystis; species Microcystis sp. LE19-8.1F. Next base: position 18,262 of record NZ_JAPZSO010000236.1, read on the forward strand.
TTTTGATGAGAGTGACCCCTCTTTAGAAGAAATAGAGGAAAAACAAATTCCTGCGATTACGGCATCGAGATATCCCCTGACCAATTTAGAGCAATCCCAGGAGGCTAAATCCCCCCTGATTGTCGCCGAAAAAAGCGAAAATTCTGTCCCAGAAGTTCCTGTTATTTCCTCCTCCCAACCTCTGACCAATTTAGGTAAATTATTTGAGGAAAAAGAGGAAGAAAATACCGCAGCAATCGCTGTTCAAGAAACGGTAATTCAAGAACCGGAGGAGATAATTAATCCTAGTTTAAACAGTTCTGCCAGTTCTTTATCCCAATCAGAATCAGAAGTTAAGGAAGAATCTCTAACCACTGTATCTGAAACCATCTCATCAATGAGTTTGGCGGATTTGGCTAAACGTTTAGGAGTTACCCCGGCCGTTTTGGGTAGAAACAAGAAAAATAAATCCGAAACAGAATTTGCCGATTGGAGTCGCATCAGAGATCCCGACGGTATTGCTTGGAAATTTGACGCAAAAAACTCCCTATTTGTGGCCAACTGATAGGTAATTTGTTTTGTTTTCTAGACAGGCTCAATGCCTGTCTTTTTTGGCTCTAGGATTTGGGGAGATGTCAGCAATTATTGTCGGTTGGGTTGACGCAAGGAAACCCAACCAAGAGTAAGCTAAGACGCATTTAAAGCGCTTATTCTTAAGATTAGCCGAATCTCCCCCAATCCCTTTACTGTTGCCTCTTGCAAGAGTGCCTCTTGCCTCGTCTCAACAAGCAATTTAAATGCGCGGGCAGCTTAACCTTTGGGTTTGTTGGGTTTCGCTTAAACAAGCGAATTGAGCTATTTTCGACCCAGTATTGTTGCGCTCAACCCAACCACTACAAGGCGATGGGCTCTAGAAATCTTGTTATTGACTGCTGAATATCTCCACTTTGGTATTAGGGACTTCCAGCTGGCTTGTCCCCCTCTCAGGGAGTTATCCTAGTTCTATTTTAAAGATTGATGGTTAATTTTTCAGCCCCCCTTTTTTTATATTGCCAGTATCGGGGATTGAGGGCAAAATAAAGGTATGCTTCCTCAAAGCTGCTCCCAAGAATATCGCCAGGGAACTCTCTAATTTTTCAACTTTTTAGGCAATATGTCTTATCCGCAAAAGCGATTTGTCATGGTCTGTCAGCATTCTTCCTGTTTGGTAGAGGGTGCGTCCGAGCTTCTTTTAGCTTGGCAAACGGCAGCTCTCCCAGAAGATGTCATCGTTATGACCAGTGGTTGTCAAGGACAGTGTAGCACTAGCCCCACGGTGAGAATTATTCCTGAAGAAACTTGGTACTGTCGTGTTAAACCAGAGGATGTCAATCAGATTGTCGAAGAACATTTAAAAAACGGTCAACCAGTTGAGCGTTTACTCCATCCACGCATTCACCCTCAAGAGACCTCTGGTAAGGGTCAAAAATTGTCCTGATAGGTTAGGAGTCAGTAGTCAGTAGTCAGGAGAATTAAGAATGAATAATAATCAATAAATGGTTACGGAAGAACCCTATCGGCTCTCCCTTACTTATGGTTATCAGAAAAAGTTATCGGAGGGAGGGCTTATGGCCTGGCCCCCACATAACAACTAATATGGGGTAATTTAGGGGCGCAATGCTTGCACCCAATATGTGACATTAACAAAAAGCTTACACAATGATGTAGAGAGAGAGCATTTTTTTCTCCTTTGTCTTTTTTTCAAGTCTAACTTTCGGCTCTTCTCTACTTTGTGTGATAAGCACTGATTATCATTCGTAGGAGTCTTGCTAGGCAAGGCTTTGAAGACTATATTTCTTTGACATCCTCACCGCCGGGGCCGGACGGTGATTCCCGGCAGATCAAACAAACTTAATTGAACGATCTTCGGTTGGGCTTCGGCCGTGAGCTCAGCCGAACGGTTGACGCTTCACGGGATGATGCTTCTTTAACAGAAGTCTTACACTTTCCTCCACGCCCGTTTAAAGTCTCCGATTGTCCACCGGCGACCTTGATATTAATTGCGGCGTTTACATCCCTATCATGAAAAGTCCCACAAAAAAGACATTCCCACTCACGGATATTTAATGCTTTCTTACCGCCGATATTCCCACAACAAGAACACCTTTGAGACGTTGGCTCCCATCGGGAAATTATCCGAAAATTACGCCCATATTTATCAGATTTTGCCGATAGCATATCTCGGAAAGAACGCCATCCTAAATCTGATATGGCACGAGATAACTTGCGATTTTTAACCATTCCCGATGTGTTTAAATCCTCTAAAATTATCGTTTGATTTTCACGAACAACTCTAGTGGATAGTTTCTGCAAGAAATCAGTGCGAGTGTCTTTAATCTTTGCATGGATTTTAGCTACTCGTTTCCTAGCTTTTTCCCGTCGGTTACTTCCTTTCTGTTTTCTAGAAAGGTTTTTCTGTGCTTTTCTTAGTCGTTTTAATCGTTTCTTTAGCGGTTTCGGTGCGTCTATCTTTTCCCCTGTTGAGAGGGTAGCAAAGGTAGCAATCCCTAGATCAATTCCCACTGACTCCCCATTATCAGGAAGTATTTCGGGCTGAACCTCGACGACAAAACTAAGAAAATAGCGATCTGATGCGTCTTTAATCACGGTGACACTAGAAGGTTTAGAAGGTAATGGACGACTCCAAACGATTCTTAAATCACCGATTTTTGCTAAAGTAACGCAGTGTTGGTTAACGGTAAAACCATTATCGGTAAATCTTGCTGATTGTTTAGATTTACGTTTTTTAAACTTGGGAGGTTTGACTTTCTTTCCTTTTCTCTCGCCCTTACAAGATGTAAAGAAGTTAGAGTAAGCAGTCTCTAAGTCTCTCAAAGACTGTTGTAAAGGAATAGAAGAAACCTCGGTTAACCACCGTCTTTCTTCTGTTTTTTTGACTTGAGTTAGTCTTTTAGATAACTCAGTATATTTTGGCTTTTTCTCCCCTTGTCGATAGAGTTCTTGGCAGTAAGCTAAGGTATCGTTCCAGACAACACGCACACACCCAAACAACTGAGACAAAAGCCTCTTTTGTTGGTCTGTTGGGTAAATACGGTATTGATACCTCGCTTTCATTGGGTTAAGATGTGTGTGTCTGTAGTCTATTCTAACTAGGTCTGTTGATAATGTCAAGTCAGTTGCGAAGAGAAAGAAACTCTGTTTCCGATCTAAAGATACACTTGGTCTGTGTGACAAAATACAGAAGAAAGGTTTTTACTGGTAAAAGCCTGACTTTGGTTGAAAACTCTTTTAGGGAAGTTGCGGAAAAAATGAATTTTCAGATATTGGAATTTAACGGGGAGTCTGATCACATACACGCATTAATTGAATACCCGCCGAAACTATCTATTTCTGTAATGGTCAATTCTTTAAAAGGAGTCTCTAGTCGTAGGTATGGACAAGCTGGATATCCTAAGCCATACGGGAAAGACGCTCTTTGGTCGCCCAGTTATTTCGTCTCTTCTGTAGGAGGTGCGCCTCTGGAAGTTCTTAAGTGCTACATCAAAAATCAGGAAAAGCCGTCGTAAAACGACGGGGTTTTAACCCAAATTTTCGATAAAATTATCCCTATTCTTCTTCCCTCCACACAGAAACCAGAAGAGCCGAACTTTCTTCTGGACTATTACCTTTGGGGAAAAAGTTCAAGTTGTGAAAGTGCAAAGTATATAAACCTAGATTTTTAACAGCTTAGAACGGTTTTTGACCGCAGACGACGATATTCCAAGCGATTTTGCTCATAATACCACTTAGATACTTCTCCAATACTTGATCGACCAAACAAGCGGCCTGACTGATTGGATTCATCAACCATTGTGGAGAAAGCATGACTTCTGCAAAGGGAGTAGAGAAAAATCCTTGCGGATAAGACAGAGTTTTGACAAAACCAGAAGAGCGGAATAGTTTTAACAATTGTGCTTCATCAAGCTGCTCCTGTTCTGCGGAGTAGGATTTGTCCATCTTAGTCCGAACTTGTCTAAGATATTGAAAGAGAGGATTGGCATCTTGGGGTTCATTGACGACAAGAAAACCACCTGGTTTTAACAAGTATAGACATTTTTCCAGAGCGGCGGGCAAATCTGACATATGATGGAGAACACCGATCATGAAAATGACATCGTAGAGATGATCTGTTTGGTAATCAAAAAAATCTGCTGTTTGGAAGCTGGCATTGGAGAATCGATTTCGTTGTTGGGCACTCAAGATTAATTCTTGAGAATAATCAAGTCCCGTATAGGTTCCGTAGCGTCCACGCAGATACTCAGCAGTAAAGCCAGCACCGCACCCCACTTCCAAAATGTCAGACTGATTGTTGAGGTGTATTTTGTTAAGGGTTTGGACAAATCTTAAAGCCCGCGCTCTCCTTGAAGGTGGATAAATATCCTTTTTTGCGTATTTGAGGGCAATAGCATCGAATAACTCTCGGTCTCTCCGCGCTCTGTCCTGGTCTAGATTATATTTCACCATCAAATCTCCCAAATTGTAGTTATTAATACAGATTTTCTGACACACCTATGGGTCATAGTAGTCCATCTTGAAGCCATTTGGATTAGGATTAAGCTAAGACGCATTTAAACTGGGTATTGTATAAGTTAGCTAAAAAGGCAGATAAACCTTACTCTTCCAGTGTTCTGGCGTTCTCTGTTTCCTTATCGACCTAGACCAATTTAGATGCGGGGGCGGCTTATTATGTCTAAATCCAGAGTCATTGACCTAATAATGGAGCTATTTTAATACTCTTTTGCTACTAGGTCAACCCATTTGATAAGTAGTCGTGCAAAATTAATTTCCTAGTCGAGACAGGAGATAGGAGTCAGGAGATAGGAGACGGTCGTCGGGAGACGGGAGACGGGAGACGGGAGACGGGAGACGGGATACAGCTATTAGGGATCGGATTTGAGTTTTCAGTTCACTGTTTCCTCACATCAGAAGTCTGACGGAGTAGTGGCTTAGATGTGTAATT
>NZ_JAPZSO010000094.1:0-6192 GCF_027531715.1 Microcystis sp. LE19-8.1F
CTTCTCCTAAAGGAATTGGTTATGTTAGTGGAGATACCGAAAAACAGCTATCTGTAAGCGATGCCAATTGGAAACGATTGGGACAGATAACTGTTAGCAAGATTCAGTTAATTCGTCGTTCTAACGGTTTAATTGTTTCTCGCTAACTCATATAAAGCTGCCCTCCGCTATCGCTAAAGGGCGGGGTTTCAGACCCATTTTTTCGATGAAAGATAACACCCCCAGAGTAACAAGTCTCAAATCTTATCTTCAGCATTTGCCTCAAAATGCGTCGGAAGCTATTGTTAGCACCAACTTTGCACCTTACCTGATATCATATTTAGGATTTTCAGACAAGGAGAGAATTCCACAGTACGACACGGGAGGCGGTGGGATTACCGACTTTGCCACTCGGAGAAACCTAGAAAACGATATTTTTCTGCATACAAAGAGTAATCCTTTTCTGCTGATAGAGTTAAAGGGTAGAGAGATTAACCTAACTGAAAATAGTCCAAGTTATAAGGCAACTGTCAATCAGTTAAAGCGTCAGTTATTAGGGAATAACTGTCAAGCATCCCAATGGGGAATTATCACTAATAGTTTACACATCCAGTTATTTAGAAAACACGGTAAAACAATTTTTCCTGCTACTACTTGCATACAGCTAACCCCTGATAACATTGATGATACTATAGCTCTGATCAAGACAAAAATTGACAAGACTCCCAAAGCATTAACGGTTACTGTTTACAATAATAAAGGCGGTGTAGGCAAAACCACCACAACCATAAATCTTGCGGCTATTCTTGCTTTTTTAGGTAAAAAAGTTCTAGTTTTAGACTTTGATTTTAATCAACGAGATTTAACTAGCTCTCTCCTAAATATAAAACCACAAAATGGACTACTAGAAGAGGCTTTAACTGATAAGAATATTGATCTAAAATCAGTGATTATTCCTTATATTTTTAAGAATCCAAAACTCCAAATTACCTTCGATGTTGTTCCTGCTGATCCTAAAATAGCAGGGCTGACGGAATTTGACTATCATTCTAAAATGAAAATATCCACTCTCCATAGAAAATTAGACTTAGCTAGATATGAATATGATTACATTTTTATAGATGCAGCTCCCAATTGGCGATTTACTAGCCAGCTGGCTGTTTATGCTGCCGATGTTGTCCTCTTACCCACAAAACATAACAATTCATTCTCCCTTAATAATGCAGCCACTGCCATCAAGGAGTTTCTGCCGGAAATGCAAAAATCAAAAAAAGATGGGACTCCCATAGCCTTACCAATTTTTTTCAACGGTGAGAAGATTACTCAACCACAGTTACAGCTTGCCCAAAAAGAAATTAATCAAATACTAAAAAATGACAAAAACCTTGTACCCTATTTTTATCCCAAACTCGCTCCTGCCAAAAAAGATTTACATATTCACCACCTGCCAGAATACGCTATTATAGCCAGTGCTGCTTTTGAGCGCGTGCCTGCCGTTTATAAACATATTTCCGTTTATTACTACTACCAAGACTTAGCAAAGGAGTATTTTTTACAATGATGGAATATACCGATATTGGTACTTTAAAGTATCTATACCTAGATGAAATAGAAATTACCAATGGGACCGATGCTGATAGTTTTTTAATTGAAGTTACTGCCAAACTATTACAGCAGACAGGTGGACGCAATTGGCTGCCTGTAATCGTCAAAGAATTATCAGAGGATCGCTATGAAGTTATCGGCAACTCATTTGTTTATGCTGTGGCTGAAAGGGCTGGACTAGAAAGAATTTGGTGTATTATTGCCGATGGAACAGAAGATGCTAGGAATATATCCAGAGTTTTGGCAAGAGAAGAAACCCCAAAACTAAATCTGTCAACAGCTTCAAGAGAAGAAATTAAATCTGCTTTACAGTTCTTAATTGAACAACCGAATAGCCCCCTAAAAACAGTTAAATTAGCTACTGCTACTGCTAGGATTGATGAAGCTCCCCGTCAATTCTGGAAGAGTTTAGACTCAATTGTTGCCCTCAAGTGTGGAATTACAAAAGGGAAGGGATTAGATTTACTCAAAACTGTCTTTTATCTCACTCCTCAATCTCAACAAGATGCAGTGATTGAGGAATTTTCAGAAGAAACTCTCAAACTCAAGACTGTTTCTGAATTAAAGACTCTAGCCAAAGAAAAGGGAATCGTTGGTTTAAGCAAGATGAAGAAAGCAGAGCTAGTCAGAATATTAGCGCAATAAGAAAAAGGATTATGAATTATGAATTATGAATTATGAGTTAGGAAGTGGGAAGTATTTTCAGTGAACAGTAAACAGTCGGGGTAGGGTTGATTCATGAATCAACCCTACCTTGAATCAACCCTACCTTGAATCAACCCTACCTTGAATCAACCCTAGAACGTAGGTTGGGTTGAAGCATGAAACCCAACGCCCGATCATGTTAGGCTACCGCTAACCCATCCTACAAATAATTGTGCCTCCCTACTTATAACAAATCACTCCAGTATCAATTATGAATTATGAGTTAGGAAGTGGGAAGTATTTTCAGTGAACAGTAAACAGTAATCAGTGAACTGAAAACTCACATCTGATAACTGATAACTGATAACTGATAACTGATTCAAGGCTGTCTCCTGTCTCCTGACTTACCCTTTCAGCAATAAATCGCTAATTTCCGACTGACAATGACCAATTAAACGATTAATCGCTTTTTTTCCTTGTTTACCTTGATAATCTGAGCGATCGCTTTCAGTAATTCGGTAGGGACGACCGATCGCCACCTTGACACGATGATAAAATACAACGGGATGCCAACCATCTTGATCGAATAAAGGTTCCGTGGTATCTAACCAGCGTAGCAAACGCACGGGAAAAGGACTAATAGCAGTTTCCGACTCAGAGAGAATAGCCACAGGTAAGACCGATAGATTCTCCACGGGACAACGCAGAGCTAAATGGGCAAATCCGCTTTGAAAACGGCTAATTTGACGAGGAGGAGTCAAATTTAACATCGGCGAGCCACCTTCTGGAAATAAACCGATCCATCGTCCGGACTGTAAAAAATCCGTTGCTTGCCGAAAAAAAGTCTGGTGGCGTTTTTCGGGGGTATCAAAGGGAAAACAGCCCAATTCTCCGATTAATTCCCGCAAAAGCGGCGTTTTTCCCATGTAGTGATGACAGGCGATCGGGAGAGTTTTGCCCAAAGCTTGAATTAAGATCGGCGCGTCCAAAAAGCTGCGATGGTTACTTACCACGATCGCCACTCCTTGGCTGGGTAGATTTTCTTGACCGACGGTAAACAGGCCCGTGCGTGTGGTATCAAGAATTAAACGAGAGGTAGATAGGGGGGTAAGCAGAGTCATAAAAAAAAAATCGGCCTTAAGATTGTTTTTATTGACTTAGACCACAATTAAAGGATAAAACGGAATTAAAGTATCATAAAATATGGACATTATGTCCTAATCATCCACAGATCAGCCTTAGGGCAGCCTCATCTATTTAAAAAAATAAATTTCATGAATGATTTAAATAAGCGAAAAACATTTGCTTTAACAACACCTCTTTATTATGTCAACGATATCCCTCACATCGGTAGTGCTTACACAACGATCGTAGCGGATGTTATGGCACGATGGCAGCGGTTACAGGGCAATTCTGTCCTCCTAATTACAGGAACCGACGAACACGGACAGAAAATCGAACGGACTGCGGCAGCCAAAGGACTCAATCCCCAGGAACACTGCGATCGCATCGCCACCAGTTTTGCCAATCTCTGGGCAAAGCTACACATCCAGTACGATCGCTTTAGTCGCACCACTGCCCCCCGTCATCAGGCAATTGTTAACGAATTTTTTGAAAGAGTCTGGGAAAAGGGCGATATCTATCTTGATCGCCAACAGGGTTGGTATTGCGTCGCCTGTGAAGAATTTAAGGAAAAAAGAGAACTGTTAGATAATGGCTGTTGTCCCATTCATACTAATCTGGCCGCCGAATGGCGCGACGAGGAAAACTATTTTTTCCGTCTCTCTAAGTATCAGGCACAACTAGAACAACTTTACCAAGAGCAACCCGATTTTATTCAACCAGAAAGCCGACGTAATGAGGTTCTCAACTTCGTCAACCAAGGACTACAGGACTTCTCCATCTCTAGGGTTAATGTGGCTTGGGGGTTTCCCATTCCCCACGATGGTCAGCATACCATCTACGTTTGGTTTGATGCCCTTCTTGGCTATGTTACCGCCCTTCTCGACCCCGAAGACGAACCCACCCTAGAAAATGCCTTGGCCAAATGGTGGCCGATCGATCTGCATCTGATCGGTAAAGATATATTAAGATTCCATGCCATTTATTGGCCGGCTATGCTAATGTCGGCGGGTTTACCCTTGCCCAAAAGAGTATTCGGCCATGGCTTTTTGACCAAAGACGGGCGGAAAATGGGCAAAAGTCTCGGTAATACCCTCGATCCCTTCGATTTGGTTGAGCGCTATGGGGCCGATGCCGTCCGTTACTATTTCGTCAAAGAGATTGAATTAGGACAGGATGGCGATTTTCAGGAAACCAGATTTGTTAATATTCTTAACGCGGATTTAGCCAACGATTTAGGCAACCTCCTCAATCGCACCCTAGGCATGGTTAAAAAATACTGCCAAAATATCCCCCCCCAGTTGACTGGCGTAGATATCCCCAACGATAATCGTCTTAAGAATATGGGGATCAATCTAGGGGGCATTGTTGAACAGAAGTATGATGCGCTACAATTTAATCAAGCCTGTGAGGAAATACTGGCGTTAATTCGTGCTAGTAACAAGTTTATCGATGAAAGTGCGCCCTGGAGTTTATTTAAACAGAAACAACAGGCAGCAGTAGAACAAGTCCTCTACGCAGTTTTGGAATCCGTAAGACTCTCTGCCTACCTACTCTCACCGATAATACCGACCTTGAGCAGTAAAATTTATCAACAACTAGGTTTTGTTATTGATTTTAATACTTTCAGGTCGGAGGACGGGGAAAACTCCCCTGATCGTGTCTCTTTTTCCAAACACTGTCAATGGGGATTACCCACAAATCCACAACTAGGAACACCTGAACCGATCTTTTCTAAACTAGAACTGCCGTTAAACGATTCCTAAAGGAATTTTTTAATAACTCTATTTTTTAAGGTCTGTTGTCCTTTGGGATACAACTGGCAAACACTCAACACTAAACTTTTAACAAACGAGGGAAAAAAATGTTTGATGATTATGACACAGCCCCAGTCTTCACCCCCGAACAAGTGCTAGAAAATCGCGGTCGTGTGGCGATTTTTATCGATGGTTCCAATTTATTTTATGCGGCTCTGCAATTAGGTATCGAAATTGACTACACCAAATTACTTTGTCGTTTAACTGCCGGTTCTCGTCTCTTGCGCGCCTTCTTTTATACTGGAGTTGATCGCACTAACGAAAAACAGCAGGGATTTCTCCTCTGGATGCGTCGCAATGGTTATCGAGTCATCGCTAAAGACCTAGTACAATTACCCGATGGTTCCAAAAAAGCCAATCTCGACGTGGAAATTGCCGTAGATTTAATGGCGCTAGTGGGTTCCTATGATACCGCAGTAATTGTCAGTGGTGATGGGGATTTGGCCTATGCTGCCGATTCCGTCAGTTACCGTGGTGCGCGAGTGGAAGTGGTTAGTTTGCGATCAATGACCAGTGATAGTTTAATTAATGTAGCCGATCGCTATGTTGATCTAGATCAAATCAAAGAAGAAATTCAAAAAACTAGCAAACATCACGTTAGTTATAATAATTTCCCCGTCAGCGTCTTAGACCAAGATCGGAGCAGTCGCTAGAAAAATTCGGCAAAAATCAAGTTTAAGGTGGGTAATTCCCACCTTTTTCAGTCATCAGTTATCAGTGACCAGTTATCAGTTATCAGTGACCACTCCCCCCGCAACGCGCACGAAGTGGTCTCCCATCTCCCCGCTCCCCTGCTCCCTGACTTGAAAATAGAAGCTGAAATAACGCAAATTCGTCAATCATACTAAATCCGTTGAGTATAAGCTACATATCAGGAGAGGCACTCCTGCAAGTGGAGTGACTGTTAAATTGTGACAGATGTATTAGCAGCTGCGTGTAAGCATCCCACCGAAAAACTAATGCGCGGGGGGTTTGGGGGCGGCGCCACGCCCCCAACGGGGGGTTTGGGGGGTAGAACCCCCCA
>NZ_JAPZSO010000017.1:0-42021 GCF_027531715.1 Microcystis sp. LE19-8.1F
ATTTCAGAAGCCCGATTCCGTGTGTCCCACGGTACGTTGACCGCCTATAGCTTCTTGTACTTGTTGCGCGCGACTTTTTACCCGGCCAAGCTTTTCTGGTCGGAACCCCCTAAGCCGAGTTTTCAAGGCTTCGGCCGTGAGCTCAGCCGAACGGTGCTGCGCCGTCCACTTGGTTTTCGAGACTGGCCTTTTAATTCTAACGTAAAGCCGCCGTAGAACGGCGGGGTTTCAGACCCAAAATTTCCGATGAACATAACTAGGCGAGAATTGATCCAGCAGACAGGTTGGGGGTTGCTGACTTTGGCGATTAGTCAAGGGACCCTTAACCGTCATTTGGCCGCTCTCGCCACCCCTAATCCCCGAAAATTGGCTCTTTTAGTCGGTATTGACCAGTATGGTGCGAATATTCCGCCGCTGCCCGGTTGTCTTACCGATGTGGAGTTACAAAAAGACCTTCTCCGTTATCGTTTTGGCTTTCAGGATGCTGATATAGTAACTTTAACAGGACAAAAAGCCAGTCGAGAAGCGATCGAAGCGGCTTTTTTAGAACACCTGATCGCCCAAGCCAGGTTGGGGGATGTGGTAATTTTTCACTTTAGCGGTTATGGCAGTGTTGGGGCCGGAAAAGAGGTTTTTATTACTGCGGATGGGGCAGAAAATGCTTTACTTAAGGAAAATATCCTGCTGATGGCTCGCTGTCTAGCTACGGATAAGTTTAGCTTGATTTTTGATAGTAGTCATCTCCCCCAACCTCAGCCCTATCTCGGTAATCTCCGCATTCGTTCCTATTCTAGAACCATTACTGATCCTAACCCCGCCGAGTTAACTTTCGCTGCCGATATTAAAACCCGTTTTAACCTCAAAAATAAGCCTAGTAACGGCGTTATTCTCGCTGCCGCTAAACCAGAACAAAGCGCCCTGGAATTGAGCGGTAATAGCCCCAATGCCGGCTTATTCACCTATGATCTCACTCAGTATCTCTGGCAAGTTTCCCCCAGTCCGACAATTGCGATCGCTTTTCCCCATCTCCGTAATCTCGTCGCTAGTCACAGCAGTCAACAACAGCAACCGACAATCCTGACCAGTAATCAAAAAAATAATTCTGCGCCGCCATATCATACAACGTCAGAAAAGTCAAGGGGTGGGGCGGCAATTGTTACAAATCTTATTGACGAGCGCACCCTAGAAGTCAATCTGGTCGGCCTGCCCTTAGAAATCCTAGAAAATTACGGGATTAACTCCTGTTTGAGCTTTATTGAGGCGACTGGGGAGGAAATCAGCCTACAAATTCTCTCCCGTCAGGGTTTAAAAGCCAAAGCCCAGTTATTATCACCAACCGCCTCCCTAGAAATAGGACAGATTCTAGAGGAAAAATTGCGGGTTTTTCCGAGTAAAATCGGCTTAATCGTCGGTTTGGATAGTAACTTAACCCGGATTGAACGGGTAGATGCCACCAGTACCTTTGCCAGTTTGCCCGATGTGGCCGCCGTGGTTAATATTGGCGAACAAACGGTAGATTGTATCTTAAGTCGAGTTGGTGGCGAAGAAACTGGCAATTATCAGTTATTATCTGCCAATGGCTCCCTAATTATCGGTAGTTTAGGGGCGGCCAACGAAGCCATTAAATCCGGGATTAAACGACTGCAATCGCAACTAGAAACCCTGCTGGCCTGCAAATTGTGGCACTTGTTGATCAATCAAGAATCCTCCGGTTTAGCCGTCATTGTCACCCTGGAAAGCCTCGATCAAACCTATATCTCCACGGTACAAACCCAAAAAATTGTGGGTAGCAGGGGGAATAATACCGCTAAAAATGACTTAATTCTGCCCGTCGGGACGGAAATTCGCTATCAAATCGAGAATCAAGAAGAACAACCCCTCTACGCACTGATCCTTGTCCTCAACAGCGATCGCCAACCGCTTTTATACTGTTCCTGTTCAGAAACCCCCGATAATTTCAGCAATTCCAGCCCATTAGCCCCCTTTGTCGTGGCGGCTAAAACCAAGGCCACCATCCCCAATGACCGCCAAGGGCATTGGAAAATTAGTCAAGCCAAGGGCATCAGAGAGAATATACTGATCCTCAGTCGCCATCCTTTCCCGAAAACCTTGACCCTTCTCAATGCCACTCAAAGCCTCAAGGGAGAAGCCACCCCACTGCTCACCCTGACTAACCCCCTAGAAATAGCCAGAGCTTTCTGGAGCGATCTAAAATTAGATTTAGGTCTAAAAATGGATAGTTCTGGCAGTGTAATTGATGAATACGCCTTTGATCTAGGAACTTGGTCAGGTTTCCGGTTTATTTATCAAGTTATCGACTAAATCGATAGAATGATTCTATGGAATCCTTAAAAAGAAAAGGTTAAAATCCTAACACAGCTACCCCTAAATTTCCCGATGAATCTTCTGCCCCGGACAACCCAAAGCCGCCTCAAAAAAATTCCCCAAATTCCCAGTGTTTGGGAAGGAGATCGTCGTGCTTTATCCTTATCCGAGAGAATGCCCCGGGCCACCTTAGAACCAAATCAAGAAAGCGGCGGCGAGTGCGTGATCTGGGTGGATGGTAGCGAGGGCTGTGTACGCTCTATGGAAGTAGTTTCCCCCGAAACCGGGCCAGAGGCCATGGTCAGAACCTTAATCCGCGCCATCGAAACACCGCAAAGTCCCGCCCGGCCAGCCAGACCGAAAAAAATTATCGTCCGCGATCGAGAAACACAGTTTTTTCTGCGCGGAGTACTGCAAGATCTCGATATCACCATCGATTATGTCCCCAGTTTGCCCCTGATCGATGATCTCTTTCGCGGATTCGAGGAATTCAAAAATAACCGCCCCCCGGCAATTCCCCCCGCTTGGCAGTCCGCTTTAGTGAAAACCGCTCACGAAATTTGGAAAGCTGAACCCTGGTCCTGTTTAGCTGATTACGATATTTTGGAAATTAAGATTGATCGCCCCGATTTCCCGAATCTTTACGCCTGTGTCATGGGAATGCTCGGTCGGGAATACGGAGTCATTCTCTATCGTTCCCTAGAATCCCTCAAACAATTCCGGCAGTCCGCTTTAGAAGAAAAATCGATGGAAAGATTAGAAAAGGCCTTTCTTTCCCAAGATTGCTGGTTTTTAAGCTACGAATTGGCCGATGATGATGAGGATGATGATGAGGATGACTACGATCTAGCCTCGGCTGCCCCCTCCCAAATCCATCCAGTTTTCGGCAGCGTGCATCCCTACGAAGGTATTCGCCCCTACTTGGATGAAGAAGAAGCAATCACGGTATATTTAGCTTTAATGGCTCTGTTGCGCTTTTTTAAAGGCAATCAATCCGCTTTATCCGAAGAACCGATCGGAGAATTACAGCGTCGTTTTCGCATTCCCATCGATCCCGAACAAGCAAAAGGGGAAACCGTGGCGGTGACGGTAGCCACGATGCCCGATCTATGTGCGGAATTTATGCAACTCTTAGAGGACGACGACGACGACGATGATGAGGATGATGATGAGGAAGAATCCGTACTCAAGGAGAATCTCGTCCCTGATAATGCTCATCTGAGTCTGGGAATGGTTCCCTGGCAATTATTAGATAAAATTCGCAGTCGTCCAAAAATCCATTATCAACCCCAATCCGTACCAACAAAAGGAGAGGGTTTCCCCGTGGTGATGATCCAGACCTCCCGACCGAAAGCCAAGGAACTGATCGAAAAAATCGAACAAGCTGGCGGTTTGGCGGCTATTGGTTTTAACCCCGGCGAAGATCCCCTCGAAGATACCCGTTATGATCTCGGGATTCTGAAAATGGCTAATGGTGATCTCTATCTGTTTGGGGAATTCGAGCAAGATGATCCCGACCACCGTAATGCTCGCCGCAATTGGCAAAAACGCATCAAAAATACCGAGGGTTATTGTGGTTTGATTGTTGCCATGGGCGTAACCGGTTCCTCCTGCGGTAATCCTCAATTAAACGATATGTTAGCCCTCTACGAGGCAAAATCGATCGATAGTAAAGATTTAGACTTGGGAGTTTTGACTCTTATGCCTCACTTCGGTTAATTTTAACGGGCAGCGGCGGAGCTTTTTCAGTGAACAGTAATCAGTGAACTGAAAACTCTGATCTGATCACTGAAATCCCCAAAATTAAGCGACAATGTAAAGTAAGGTAAAACTTTCTGGACAAATTCTTATTATGGTGTTATTCGGATTCGGAAAAAAATTAACTTTGCCCACGGCAAGGGAGGCCCTACCCGGGCGATCGGAAAAAATGCCCGTACCTAGCACCCACTACGTTAACGGTCATCCTTTGCAGCCCCCCTTTCCCGCCGGTATGGAAACCGCAATGTTTGGTTTAGGCTGTTTTTGGGGAGCAGAGCGGAAATTTTGGCAATTAGAAGGTGTTTACACCACGGCCGTAGGTTATGCGGCTGGTATCACCCCCAATCCCACCTATCAGGAAGTGTGTACCGGCATGACTGGGCATAATGAAGTGGTCTTAGTGGTCTATGATCCCAGGGTGATTTCCTACGAACAACTGTTAAAGGTTTTCTGGGAAAGCCATAATCCCACCCAAGGAATGCGTCAGGGTAATGATACGGGAACCCAGTATCGATCGGGTATCTATACCTATAGTCCCCTGCAAAAGCAATTAGCGGAAAAATCTCGATCGATCTACCAACAGGCTCTCAATAAAGCGAACTACGGTCAGATTACCACGGAAATTATCGACGCACCTGAATTTTATTATGCTGAAGTTTATCATCAGCAGTATTTAGCTAAAAACCCCGGCGGTTACTGTGGTTTAGGGGGAACGAAAGTGGAATGTCCGATCGCTCTTGATCTGAAGTTAAATTAAGTAGGGTTAGCCGTCAGTGATCAGTTATCAGTTATCAGTTATCAGTTAAGTAGTCGTGCAAAATAAATTTCCTAGTGAAGAAAGGCAAAAGGCAAAAGGCAAGAGGCAAGGGGGGGTTAGATATGTGTAATTAATTTTGCTTAGGTACTTATCAGTTAAGCTGTTCATAATTCAGATCACAAAATATCTTTTCTTTTTTGCAACCAATAGGTAAGGAGAAAATAAATAAGGGAATGAAGAATTAACACTCCCCAATTCAAGAACAAATTATTGAAAGATAATTGATAAACTTGATTGGCATCCTCAAAGGGTAAAGGGAAATTAAAACTATTTTGTTCTTTCGCTTCTGCAATCATAGCTTCCACCTCTACTAATACCCCGTAGGCACCAATTGACCAGCGACTAATCATCAACCATGATAGATATTTTCCCAAACCTTCTAAGCTAAATAATACCCCTGCAAAGATAATCTGAGGAATTAAAATTAAAGGTAAGGCGCTATTTGCTTGGGTGATATTACTAACGCCAGCAGAAATTAATAAACCGAGATTAATCGCCGCAAATATAGTTAAAAATGTGGTAATAAAACAGCCAGTTAACCAGGTCATTAATTCTGGTTGCGGGTCGGTAAATCCCCAAAATATTACGCAG
Source organism: Microcystis sp. LE19-8.1F (assembly GCF_027531715.1). Classification (NCBI taxonomy): domain Bacteria; kingdom Bacillati; phylum Cyanobacteriota; class Cyanophyceae; order Chroococcales; family Microcystaceae; genus Microcystis; species Microcystis sp. LE19-8.1F. The sequence continues at coordinate 5,492 of NZ_JAPZSO010000017.1, forward strand.
GTAATGACAATTGTTTGCAGAAAAGCTAAGACCGCTAAAACCAGAATTTTTGAGAATAAATAGGGTAATAATCCCAGATTAACTAATCTTTCTCGCTGATAAATTGCCGATTCTTTGACAATTTCCTGTAGGGAACAGGCAAAACCTACCCACAATTGCGCGCAGGTAAAAACAAAGAGAGTTTTTAAGGCTAAAGGTGCGGATTGGATAGCCTCATTAAAACTGGGATTATCCCCCAAAAATAAAGGATTTTTGTCCCCTAAAACCACGGACATTAAGAAAATTCCGATCGGGGCGGTTAATAGGTATAAAATTAAACTAAATTGATCACGGATAATTAACTGGCTATAGCGTTGACATAAAACCTGTAGTTGTTGCCAAAAAGATTGTTGAACCTGTTGTGGTTTACTATTATTTTGCTGAAATATTTTACCGATTCTTGCTTCAATATTATTTTTGTAGTAGTCGGATTGTTGGAAACGTTGGCATTCTTGCTCAACTTTTTCGCTAGTTTCCAGATGAATATAAATATCGGCAAAATCCCCCTGAGGTAAAGAGAAAAAATTTAAGGCCTCCCCCGGAGAACCAAAATAACATAAATTGCCCCCTTGACCAAGAAAAACTAATCGATCGCAGAGATTGATATTATTAGTAGCATGGGTGACTAGGAGAATTGTTCTGCCTTCTTTGGCCAATTTTGCCAGCAATTCCATCATCTTTTTATCTAAACCGGGGTCTAATCCCGAGGTGGGTTCATCTAAAAAGAATAATTTGGGATTGGCTAATAATTCTACCGCAATACTCACCCTTTTTAATTGACCACCGCTTAAGTCTCTGACTAAAGTATTTCTTCTTGCTAATAATTCCACCTGCTGCAGGGTTTTCTCGATCACTTCTTGGCAATTAAGATCGGGAGGTAGCCTTAATTTAGAAGCGTAATATAACACTTCTCCCACAGTTAAATCCCTGTGGACGATATCGTATTGGGGAACATAACCGATTTGGGTGCGATAGATATTAAAATTCTGGCGCAGCTCTTCCCCATTCAGATAAACAGTTCCCGAGGTGGTGGGTTCAATTCCCAATAAAGTCTTTAATAAAGTCGATTTTCCCGCACCGCTTCCCCCGACAATCGCCACTAATTGACTCGGTTCGATCGGTAAGGAGATATGATTGAGAATTATCAAAGGTTGTTTCTTTTTATCCCGCACCATCCTGACGATATTTTCGGCATCCAGACGGATATTATCCCCCGTATCTAATAAAACTAATTCATCTCCCTGCAACCGAAAACTATAGGGGCCGATTCTCACTGTACAACCGTTGGTTAAAATGGCACTACCCGATACTTTTTCTCCGTCGATAAAGACTCCATTGGTGCTTTTGTCGTAGAGAATATAACGATTTTGGTTATCGCTGTCGATAATCGCGTGTTGTCGGGAAATTGTCGGTGCGTCTAAAACCACAGTAGCAGCATTATCTCGTCCTAAAACTACACTGCGATGGCCGAGGGAAACCGATTTAAAAGCGAAAGATTGGCTTTTTACCGGTTGGTTAGGATGATAATAGGTAATCTTGACCGAATTTTTGACATCTTGACCGATATTAATCTCATCCCCATTTCGTAAAAGATAGCCCTCTTTGGGAGTAATGACGCGATTGTTGATAAAAAGTTGATTGGAACTAGGATTAGTCCCGTCTCCATCGTAGATATAGTAATCATCTCCCTGACGACGAAAACAAGCTTGTACTCGACTCACCACCGTCCAGTGTTGGGGAACAACTAAATCCACCTGTTGACCATCCCGCCCCAATTTATAATTAGGACGACTCAGATTAATAGAAGGCAGAAATTCTCCCTGATTGTTAAGAATAATGTAGGGTTCTTGACTAATAACCGTTTTAATGTTGGGAGAATTGGTCATAAAAAGTTGATCGGTGGGTGGCGTTCGCGGGGGACGGTAAGAAGCTAAGATAGAATTAAGGTCTCGATCGCTACTGTTAACCTCAGAGTCTGGAACGAACTCTAGAGATCATGTTAGTAAAACTTCTTAGGATCGATCGAGCTTGTCTAAATTCCTATTCCTAAGACCTATCCACAGGTTATCGTGCTGTTAGACGATGGTTACAACTCCTATTTCTCCTACCGCCAAGGTTTCTAAAGTCGAAGGTATCAAAGAACGCAGTAATTATCTACGAGAACCTTTGGCCAGTGAACTCCTCGAAGATACAACCCATTTTACCGATGCGGCGGTGCAGATCCTCAAGTTTCACGGTTCCTATCAACAGGATAATCGCGACAATAGAGCCAAAGGTCAAGAAAAAGACTATCAAATGATGTTGCGTACCCGCAGTCCGGGGGGTTTTATTCCCGCGCAACTATATCTTACCCTCGATAGTTTGTCCGATCGCTACGGTAACAGCACTTTACGGGTGACAACTCGCCAAGGCTTCCAATTACACGGCATTTTAAAGAAAAATCTCAAAGCTACCCTCGGGGAAATTATCCGCAGTATGGGATCCACTTTAGCGGCCTGTGGTGATGTTAACCGCAATGTCACCGCACCGCCAGCCCCCTACAAAAATCGCCCCGAATACGGCTATGCTTGGGAATATGCCAATAATATCGCCGATTTGCTCACTCCCCAAACTGGCGCTTACTACGAAATTTGGCTCGATGGCGAAAAAGTGATCAGTGCAGAAGAAGCGCCAGAAGTCAAGGCATCGAGACAAAAAGATACAAATGGCATTAACAAAAACGATCCCATCGAACCGATCTACGGTCAACATTATATGCCCCGTAAGTTCAAGATCGGTGTCACCGTGCCGGGGGACAACTCCATCGATATCTACACCAATGACCTCGGTTTGGTGGTGATTACCGACGCAAACGGTCAATTACAGGGTTTTAACATCCTTGCCGGGGGTGGACTGGGAAGGACCCACAATAAGGAGGAAACTTTCCCCAGAATGGCCGATCCGATCGGTTATGTGGACAAAGAAGATGTGTACGATCTGGTAAAAGCGATCGTGGCAACCCAAAGGGATTACGGAGATCGCGGCGATCGTCGTCATGCGAGAATGAAATATATCCTCGAAGAATGGGGAGTAGAGAAATTCCGCAGCACTGTTGAGGGTTATTTCGGCCAAAAAATCGCCCCCTACCAACCCCTCCCCGATTGGAAATATCAAGACTTTTTGGGATGGAATGAACAGGGAGACGGAAAATTATTTTTTGGTCTTTCTGTGGAGAATGGCCGGGTCAAAAATGAAGGCAGTTTTCAGCTAAAAACCGCCTTAAAAGTGATTATCGAGCGTTTTCAGTTGCCCATGCGCTTGACGGCTAACCATAATATCATTCTCTACGACATCGAACCCCAGGATCAGCAAGCGATCGAGGCGATCCTGAAAGAACACGGAATGATCACCGATCCCGCCGAAATTGACCCTTTAACCCGTTATGCCATGGCCTGTCCCGCTTGGCCCACCTGTGGATTAGCGATTACTGAGTCAGAAAGAATTTTACCCAGCGTGATTGAACGCATTCGCGCCCTGGTTAATCGCTTAGGATTATCCAAAGAGCAATTTGTCATCCGCATGACAGGATGTCCTAATGGCTGCGCGCGTCCCTATATGGCAGAATTAGGATTTGTGGGTAGCGCCCCCAACTCCTACCAACTCTGGTTAGGGGGAACGGCCGATCAAACTCGACTAGCGCGCCCCTATTTGGATAAAATGGCGATCGATGATCTAGAAAAGGTCTTAGAACCGATTTTCGTTTACTTCCAACAGGATCAACAAAATAACGAGACCTTCGGAGAATTCTGTCATCGAGTCAATTTCCCTGCTTTACAAGCATTTTCAGCCACCTACACACCTAAAATGACCGAAACTACCACCACTGAATCAAAACCCAAACGCGTCCGTAAAAATCAAAACCGTGTCAGCGTCCCCGATGATATGTTTGTCCGTCTCAAGGAAGCTTCGGAAACGGAAAAACGGCCGATGAATCAAATCATCAATGCGGCACTAGAGGCCTATTTCAGTCAAAAATCCTAATCAGTTATCAGTGACCAGTTATCAGTGACCAGTTGCCAATTGAAGAAAATTAACTTTTGGGAGTTATCGGGGAAGATTACCAATAACTCTTAATTCTCGTATATATCCTCAGTCTATGCTTAAAAATGATTGGATTAAACTCATTAACGCTATACGTCTCCGCAAGCTCTCCTATAGTGGCGAAGATGGCGAGCTAAGTTATTATTGTCAGTATCAAAAGAAGGAAAATGGGACAAGATCGTATATAGATGATAATGATGGGGTTAATTATAAACATGAAGAATATAACTTTAGCATAAGTGAGAAAAATCCCAATAATCGGAACGGTTCACGGCAGACTTTTCAACTCACCTTTATTTATGGCCATGAAATACATCCTTGTCGTCCTAAATTAGCATCCTATACCTTAGACAAAATCATCAAATCCCATTCTCAAGAAGTTTTTGTTCCCCATATTCGCATACCAGTAGGTAGGGGGGGAGCTTTTGGGTGGGATACACCTAATGGTTATTCTCAGGATTTTCTTTATAAAAGTGGTTTCTATGCTGCCGCTTTTCTTTATGCGTTTGATGTGCAAGAGCCTCGTTTACAGTTAATCGAACGAGAATGGATAGTAATTGATTAACAGATGGGATATTCAGATTTTTCTGTCTATTTTATGAATGCGCGAGTTATCCCAGTAAAATTGCCAATACCTAAATTTATTGAGCCGCAAAAAATGCCAGTTTTAAAATTAGCCGAGGCAGTAGAGATAACTGATACTTGGGGTTTTTATTCCTCATCTTCTGATGATTATGCAGAAGTTGCCAGAAGTTTAAACGAAATTAGAAAAGAAATTAGCTCTCAGAATAATACTGATTGATTTATCGCTGAACTTCCCCCATAATTATCTACTACAATAGCCGAAAACCCTTATCCATCAATTGCTGGCTTGTCAAGTTTTTCTGATTTGTTAAGTTTTTAGTATTTATGTATGGGGGAAGTCCAATTATAATAACTATCACCTAACACTTTGATTGTTGCGAGATAGAAAATAAAAACTGATCATAAGCTCGATTAATTTTTTGCATAATTTTAATCGCCATGGCCGAGGAATTGTGATCGGGGTGATACTGACGAGCAAGCTGATAATATCTTTGTTTAACTTCTGGCCAACTGGCATTCTTAGAAACTTCTAAAACCTCCCACCAATCCTCGGAATCAGGGGGTAATATTTCTAATTTTTCTAATATTTCTGACCATATTTTTACCTTACCTCCATAACTACCTGTAATTAAAAATTGACCATCAGGACTAAATTTTAAGGGAGCAGTTACCCGTAAAGTTTTAATTAATTCTCCAGTTTGTCCTTGCCAAATTTTAATTTCTGTTCGGGAAGCACTAGCAATTAAATGACGATGAGGATTAACAGCAATACTGATAATTGCCTGCTCGTGTGCCTGCCAACTTTTAATAATTTCTCCTGTCTTGATATCCCAGATTTTAATCGTTTTATCCCCACCGCCACTAATTAGATATTGACCATCATTACTAAAAGCTAAACTGTTAACGGCTGCCCTGTCACCGATAAAAGTTTGATAAGCATAGCTATGATCAAATCGCCATAATTTAATAGTTTTATCATCACTACCACTAGCAATAATTTGGCTATCGGGACTAATAGCGCAGGTATTAACTGCCTCCTCATGACCAATTAAAGTTCGCTTTAATTCTCCTGTATAATAACTCCAGATTCGCAGAGTTTTGTCATTACTAGCACTAACAATAAATCTTTCATTGGCAGCAAAAGCTAATTGTAAAATTACACCATCGTGGCTATCGGGAGCATTTACACGAGCGAAAAAACTACTTTTATACTGCTTAGTTTCTAATTGCCACTGACTAATTCTGCCATCGAATCCACCAGCAATAATCGATTTACCGTTAGGACTTATAGCCAGAGTTTGGATCGGTTCATTAACTCCCACAAAAGAATAAATTAATTTACCCGTTTCTCGCTGCCAAAGTTTTATGGTTTGATCTTCTCCCGCACTAGCGATAATTTTACCATCAGGGCTAATATCGATCGCCCCAATATTTGCCTGATGACCTTTAAGAGTTTGGAAACACTGCCAAGATAAATGCTCTGGAATAGTAATTTCTGTAGAATATAACTGTGGATTTTCCTGAACAGATACTTCTGCTGACAGTTGCTGTAATTCTGCCTCTAGATTTTCATATTTTCCCGTAACTTCTTGCCAAAATAAAGCTTCTTCGTACTCTCTAGTAATGCGATCAAAAAATTCTAGATTGTCATAAAAATTATTGTCGGAGTAGGTGGGAGATAACATTTTCATCAGTCCATAGACTCCTAACCCGGCTACCCCACCAGCGATCGCCATAGAACCGACACCAACAGCGAAAGCTGTACCTTTAACTGCGACTCCCACACCCCCCAAGGTAGAGTAGATACCGATTCCGCCAAGGCTTCCCATCCCCAAAGCTAACCCCACGGTGCGATCGTTTGTTTCTAGTCCTTGCAGACTGGCATAAATTGCCGAACTTGTCAGGATGCCCATCCCCGTCATTCCCACTAAACCGACGCTTATCCCGCCAAATCCGCCGACTAAGCCGATATTTCCCAGATAAGCAGATAAATTGGCTCCTGCGACTCCACCGATGGCGGGAACAACAAAATCAAGCTTTTTAGCCATATTTTTGCGAAATAATGCAGTTAGTCCAGGCGTTTCTCCTCTAGAGTGTAGCCTAGTTTAGAGCCAATTCAAATCTGAATTGCATCACTATCTGATCCTATTTCATAAAATACCTCAAAGGGGGTTCGATGGTCAAGACATTTTCGGGGACAATTGTTAATTAACCCGACAACTTTTGCCACTTTCTCCCATTGGGGTTCCTAGACTGATTAGAGAAAATTAGTAGTTTTAATGAGCTTAAAAACTTAGATAGTATGGAATCGAATAAAGTAAAAATATTTTTGGTTAGAATTAATAGACCTGCTGCCAAAGTAAGTTCTCGAACCGCTATCGGGTCAAAATATCTAAAAGCACAGATAAATTTGACATCATCTTAGGTTTTATGAATAGGATAGTTGTCTCTTGTCTTTTTTCTCCTCCTGTCTCCTAGTCTCCTCACCTTTTTTGATTTTTACAGGAGAGCTTTTGATCTCAAACAGCCAAACTAACTCGATACAATAAAAATTAATGGCAGTAAGGAGATAAAAGTTATGGCTGAGTCAAAAAACTGGGATTTTCAGAGATTTTGGCAAACTCTAGACTATTTTGATAGTATTCCCCTCTGGAGTTGTCTGCAAAGGCTGCTCGGTTTCGGGGAAGATAAAAAAATTCAGCTAACAAATGAGCAAGCAATGAAGACTATTTTAGTCATTGGTGGGGAAAATGCGATCGGTAGAAAGGTAATCACTCAACTACAGCAGCAAAACTCTCAAATTCGCGCTTTAGTCGATAATATTGATGATGCTCGTCAAGTATTCGGCGAAAATGTCGATTTATTCGCTCTGCAAACCCCGCAATTATTCACGGGGATTGATGAGATTATCTACTGTCAAGGGGAGAATAACCGCCATAGTTTAGCTAATTTACTCGATTTACTGAAAAATACCGGTATAACCGCCGAAAAAACCCTCTTTGACTTTAGCAATCCCAGCAGTGATATTAAAGAAATCTGGGGTGCGGTGGATGATGTGGTAATGGGAGGAGTGAGTGAGAGTCAGATAACCCTAACCGGAGGACGCTCGCTCTTTTCTGGTATCGTTAGAACCGAAAATAACGGCGGTTTTGCCTCAGTTCGTACCAGAAACCTGAATCCTCCCCTAAATTTATCTAACTACGAGGGGATTGAATTAGAGGTAGAAGGGGACGGAAAACGCTATAAATTAATTCTGCGTTGTGAAGGACGTTGGGACGGCATCGGTTACTGTTATTCTTTTGATACACTTGATCGCACCCAGCAAAGGATTTCTATTCCCTTTCGCGATTTAATCCCAGTAGTGCGCGCCAAAACGATGAGAGATGCAGTACCCTTTGATAGCAGTAGCGTCTATGCTTTGCAGTTAATGCAGAGTAAATTCGAGTACGATGGGGCCTTAAATCCCCGTTTCTTTCCGGGGTTATTTGCTTTAGAAATTGTCACAATTAAAGCCTACGGTGGCAAAAACCGCTTAATTATCGTTAAGGAAGGAGAAATCGCCGAAAAAAGCCTTTTAGATGCCAGTGGTTATCCCTACGAAGCGATCGATTCTGCTCAGATTTTCGCTAAACTTAATTAATTTATATAAGCTTGCATCTCAAGTTACACTACAGAACATCGGGTTAAGATCATGACTATCGGGAGCATAATTAAGGAGGTATGTTCATGAGTGAACAGAATCCCTACGAACAACTTGGGGTTACTGAAGAATCCTCTTTTGAAGAAATTCAAGAGGCCAAACAAAGACTGGTGCAACAGTATCAGAATGATAGCAAAATTGTCGAATCGATCGAGGCGGCCTACGATTCTGTCCTCATGGATCGACTGCGGATGCGACAGGAGGGTAGAATTAAAGTTCCCGATCGCATTCGTTTTCCCGAACGTCTGACGATTCCGGTGGAAAGTAAACCGGTTACTAGCGGCAAATCTCCTAACTGGTGGCAAAGCTTAATCGATACACCTTCTGCACAGGATATCGGCGTACCAGCAGTGATTTACGCTTGTTTAGGAGCAATAACCCTGTTAGTTCCCGATCCCAGTGGCTCCCTCTTACCGCTGCTCTTAGCTTTTGGCGTTTTCGTTAATATCTATTTTTTCAACCACAAAGAAAAACGTTTTGGCCGCGCCTTGCTATTCACTCTCGCTGGTTTAGTGCTAGGAGTCGCTCTGGGAGCGGGATTAGTCAGTTTAGCGGCCAAGGCTGATTTGAATATTTTCGCCGATCGCCAAATTTATGCGCTCGTCACTTTTCTGATCTTTTGGGTGATTAGTAGTTTTTTCCGTTAACCAATCGCTCGTAGGGAGCCTAAGATCACGTCCACTGCTTCCCCAAGGTTATTGACGATATAATCAGGCTCGTAGCTCTCTAAACGGGAACGGCTGCGAATCCCCGATAATACGCCAATAACCTTAATATTTTGGCTCTTAGCGGCGGCAATATCCGCTTCCGTATCCCCCACCATCCAAGTATCGGCAGCCGCTGGCAGTTCTTTAGCGGCCTTAGCCATAAGCAGGGTTTTGTCGCGCACGTCGTTGGTTTTGGTGTAATTGTTATTTAGACAATAACGACGATTAGCGGCGAAAAAACGACCGATATCGTAGCGATTAAAGGCATGATCTAGCTCGGATACCCGCCGCATCGTCATCACGACTAAATCGATCTTTAACTCTTGGATTTTCTGGAGAGTTTCCAAAGAACCAAGCACCGGGCGATCGTGGACAAGATAGGGTAAAGTATGAACAGTTTGACGACGAAGATGGGCAAATTTCCGGGCCTGATCTTCATCTAATCCTGACATTTCCCCGATACGCTTCTCAGAAACCTGATCCCGTTTTAACTGCCAGAATTCCGCTTTCGATAATTCCCCAATAATTTGACCTTTATAGGCGGTTTTCTGTAAACAGTATTGATAAACTTGGTAATATCGCTCCGATACGTCCATTATCGGGCCGTCAAAGTCGCTAATTAGTCTCAACATCGTTCTAATACTTCTCGCTTTATTAATTTTTATATACAAGTTACCCTAGAGTCTTGACAATTACAAGGGTTTTGTCGGGAAAAAGATTAGGGAAGTGGGAAGTGGGAAGTGGGGTGTAGGGTGTGGGGTGTAGGGTGTGGGGTGTGGGGTGTGGGGGGAGATGGGGAAATTTCAACTAATACCCCAAAACCCCAACCTCCAACCCCTCACTGTTTACTGATCACTGATCACTGATGCTTCCCCTTCCCTAGTCTGGACGGTTAGCTTAAAATAAATGTAAGGATATGTAAACTTTCGTAACTATCTCGCCAATTGGCTAACCAATGATCCCAACAACTTCTTTATTCGCACCCGTTGACGATGATCTCCGTCTTTTGACCGATAACTTAAAAAACCTCGTCGGCGCTCGTCATCCCATTTTAGCGGCGGCAGCAGAACATTTGTTCGAGGCCGGTGGTAAACGCGTTCGACCGGCGATCGTGTTGTTAGTCTCCCGCGCTACTATGTTAGACCGGGATATCACTCCCCGTCATCGTCGATTAGCGGAAATCACGGAGATGATCCACACTGCCAGTCTCGTCCATGATGATGTGGTAGATGAGGCGGAATTGCGCCGCAGTGTTCCCACCGTTAACAGTTTATTTGACAATCGCGTGGCGGTTTTAGCGGGAGATTTTCTTTTCGCTCAATCCTCTTGGTATCTAGCTAATTTAGATAATTTAGAAGTGGTAAAATTGCTCTCAGAAGTGATCCGCGATTTTGCTGAAGGGGAAATTCAACAGGGAATTAATCGCTTTGATACCAGTATCTCCTTGGCAGCTTATCTAGAAAAAAGTTACTACAAAACTGCTTCTTTAATTGCCAACAGTGCCAAAGCGGCCGGGGTATTAAGCGAGCAATCGGCCGAAGTTAATCATCATTTATATAATTATGGTCGCGATTTAGGATTAGCTTTTCAAATCGTCGATGATATTCTCGATTTTACCTCCCCCACGGAAGTATTAGGAAAACCCTCTGGCTCCGATTTGATCAGTGGTAATATCACTGCTCCCGCTCTCTTTGCCATGGAGGAAAATCCCTATATAGAAGTGTTAATCGAACGGGAATTTAGTCAGGAAGGAGACATCGAAAAAGCTCTTGACTTTATTCACTCTAGCCAAGGTATTCCTCGCTCAAAAGAGTTAGCCAATCAATATGGTCAAAGTGCCTTAAAACACCTTGACTGTTTAGCTTCTTCTCCATCAAAAGAGGTGTTAATCGAGCTAGTGGATTACGTTTTGAGCCGAATTTATTAGGGAATCATAGTTCTCGCCGTAGCAATAGTCCAAGCATCGACTAATAATAAAAATAGGGTGAGAATAAAAAGAATTCCATACATCCAAGGCTGAGAAAGGGGGCGAATATCGGTCATATCCAAGTTAGTTTTTTCCTCGATTATTTTGACCATGCGATTAAATCCCACCACTCGCATCGGCAATAAATAGGCTTTTTCTGCGGAGCGATCAAGGAAATAATAGACTAAACCACCCTGTCCTGTACTGCGACATTTAAGTTCTTTTATATCTGTCCAATTTAACCACCAACCAGAGCGAAGAAAAGCAGGAAACCATTGGGGATAGGTAACTTGTATCCCTGTTTCTGATAAAATCACTCTTTCACTTAAAGCTCCGTATAAAGCGATTAATCCTAAGCTAATTCCTACCCAGAGAAAATTGGGATTAACGGGGGAATTAGTGACTTTTGCTAAAAAGGGTAAAGGGATGGTTAACGCCACATATAAACTTAATAAAGTTACCCGAATTATTGGTGAAATGCGAAAAATTATTGTTTCTTGCATAGAAAATCATCAACTAAGACACAGGATTAATTCTAGCAATTATCTCTAAGTTTCTCTTGACATCCTCACCGTCCGTTTACGGACGGTGATTCCCAAGCCTCACGATTTGGGTTTCTGCTTCTGTCCTAAAAGGGGTTTCGCACCTGCCTTAACAGATTTACTCTGTTCTGGTCTTATGGTCGTGACAATGACCATCATAAATTGTAGGGTGGGTTAGACGGCACTAAGTCTAGAAACGTAAGGAGAAATGCTCAATCCGTCGTAACTCATTTTCGCTTTGGCCACACCCGCAAACATTCTATACCAAATATCCAAGAGAGTCAAAATTCTTTTCAATTTATGACATTACTTGTAGGTCTTATTGTAGAAAAACATATAATTAGAGAAGCGAGCTTATGACTTTAGTACGGGTTCAGTGTTATGCTTACATCAATTCGTGTTAACGATGATTCAAAAGTTTGTGCAGAAGATGCGGATAAAAATCAAGCACCTTTCAAGTGTCCGGTATGCGGTCGTGAAACTATATTACGGAAAGGGCTTGTAAAAACTCATCATTTTGCACATAAACCTCCTGTACTTTGCGAATATGGAAAAGGTGAATCCGAATCGCATAGAAAATGCAAACAAGATATATTTAATTTACTAAAAATATCTCCCAAGGTTACAGAGTGTGAACTGGAAAAGAATTTAGGTTCTGTTATTTCGGATATATATTTTTGTTTTTTAGATATAAAAATTGCTATTGAAGTTCAAGTTAGTTCTCTGACCGTAGAACAAATTATTAATAGAACTCAAAAATATGAGAAACTCGGTATATACGTTCTTTGGTTGCCGCTTTTTAATAAAAATTTAAATGATGAGAAATACGCACCAAAGCAGTGGGAGAAGTGGCTTCATAGTTTATATTTTGGAAGAGTTTACTATTGGATGCACGGACTTTCTATTAAATCAATTCGTTTTGCTGAATATATGCTGTGGGTTGAAGAGTATCAGGAGTATGGAGGGTATCATAAAAAATCAAAACGATATAAAACTCCACAAAAAGATCGTACACTTAATCTTTTGGAAGATTTTCAACCTCGAACTAGAGAATTTTGGAAAAGTGGCAATATATATGTTCCTAAATCCAAAATTTTACTCGATCGCTATATAGATTCGCGCGGTCGCCATTAAATCATGGATAAATTAACCGAGAAACAAGCCTTTGCGGTGATGGTCTAGTGAATTTATGCCGAAGCATCCTGTCTGGAATAATCCACATCAACGGACTCATTGAAAGATCGCACAATCGAGATAATCTTATCAGCTTCATAGCCGTTGCTGTAGAAAATAACGGGGCGCTGCCCATACCGTTGTTCGAGGCAGTCGGCGTATAGTTTGGCCTGATGTTGGCCGCTGTGGGGAGGTAAAGAAAGACGCGCTTTTTCCTGCCAATTGATAGCAGAAACTTCGCCCACAATTGCCACCGCACAGGTCCCACAGCTGCCGATGCCGCGACAATTGATTAACTTGGAACCGCCGTTATACAAAGAAATGTCATGTTTTAATAATACGCGACGGAGATTTGCACCTCGATCACAGGTGATTGTTTGACCGTAAACTGTTATTCTAGGCATTAGGGACGTGATTTTAACTTGCTACAGTTATTAATTAATATTAACACTTATTGACTATTTCTATGAACAATGGTAAGCGCATTTGGGTCTATGACACTACTCTCCGGGATGGGGCCCAGCGAGAAGGTATTTCCCTCTCCCTAGAAGATAAAATTAAAATCGCCAGGGAATTAGATAGAATGGGTATTCCTTTTATCGAAGGCGGTTGGCCGGGCGCAAACCCAAGAGACGGTCAATTTTTCTGGAAACTGCACGAAGAACCCCTAAAACAAGCGGAATTAGTCGCTTTTTGTTCCACTCGTCGCCCCCATATCGAGGCCCGGGAAGATCGGATGTTAACCGCCATTCTCGCCGCTAGAACCCGTTGGGTGACAATTTTCGGCAAATCTTGGCATCTGCACGTCACAGAGGGCTTAAAAACCAGTCTGGAGGAGAATTTAGCCATGATAGGAGATACGATCGAGTATCTACGCTGTCAGGGAAAACGAGTCATTTATGATGCCGAACATTGGTTTGATGGTTACAAAAATAACCCCGAATACGCCCTTTTAACCCTCAAAACCGCCAGGGATGCCGGGGCCGAATGGTTAGTTTTCTGTGATACCAACGGTGGCACTTTACCCCAAGAAATCGCCCCGATTGTGGAGAAAGTGCGGGAGAAATTGGATATCGATCCTGATAACGAAAATGGGACTAAATTAGGCATCCATGCCCATAATGACGCAGGAACCGCCGTGGCTAACTCCTTAGCGGCAGTTAACGAGGGCGCACGCATGATTCAAGGCACAATTAACGGTTATGGGGAACGCTGCGGCAATGCCAATTTATGTACTTTAATTCCCAATCTTCAGTTAAAAATGGGCTTTTCTTGCCTAGAAGAAAATCAATTAGGCCGATTGACGGGAACTAGCCGAAAAATCAGCGAAATGGTCAATTTAGCCCCGGATGATCATGCTCCCTTCGTCGGACGCTCCGCTTTTGCCCATAAAGGCGGCATTCACGTTTCTGCGGTGGCGAAAAATCCCCTTACCTACGAACATATTAATCCAGAAGCGATCGGGAATCAGCGCCGCATCGTCATTTCTGACCAATCGGGATTAAGTAATGTGTTAGCGAAAGCGCGCAGTTTTGGCATCGATTTAAATAAAGATGATCCCACCTGTCGGCAAATTCTGGAACGTTTAAAAATCTTGGAAAGTGAGGGTTATCAATTTGAGGCAGCCGAAGCTAGTTTTGAGTTATTAATGCGGGAAGCTTTGGGACAGAGAAGCCACCTTTTTGAATTAAAAGGATTCCAAGTTTATTGTGATATGCTCCGGGATAGTGGTAATGCGATCGCTACAATTAAAGTACGGGTAAAAGAGGAAGATTTATTAGAAGTGGCCGAAGGTAACGGGCCGGTGGCTGCTTTAGATCGGGCTTTAAGAAAGGCTTTAGTCAAATTCTATCCCGAAATTGCTAACTTTCACCTGACCGATTATAAAGTGAGAATCCTCGATAGTGGTTCGGGGACGGCAGCGAAAACTAGGGTTTTAATCGAGTCCAGTAACGGTCAACAAAGATGGACTACCGTAGGAGTGTCTAGTAATATTTTGGAAGCTTCCTATCAAGCAGTGGTGGAAGGAATTGAATACGGTTTATATCTGCTGCAAAACAATAAACTAGAATTATCGGGTCAATTTTGTCCTTTGGGGATAATTTAGAGAACAGTAATCAGTAATCAGTATTCAGTATTCAGGAGATTATTTTTATTTATTCTTCCCATCCCCCCACACCTCACAACCCACTTCCCCACTTCCTGCTCCCCTTTCTGGGATTGAATGTTTCCTAGGATAATAATCTAGTGACGACAGAATTTTGCCAACGACGAGCTAGGGCCCGCAGATACATATTAACGGGAAACTGATAATATTCGATCATTAACCAGAGTAAACAAATAGCATGGCAAATAAAGGTTAAAATCGACCAAAATAGAGGCACCCATGACAAAGGACTCCCCTCGACTGGAGGAAAAAGATAGGCCCCCGTAGCCACAATTGCTGTGGGAAAAATCACAAATCCTAAACCGATAATTAAGTAAAAACCTGCCATCTCCATTCCTTCTCTCGGTAAACCCTGCCAATACTTACCATTCCAATACCAAGTTAAGGGTAATTGACTATCGGCCATTTTTAAAACCTGTCTTTCTAAATTAGCAGTAAAAATGTGTTGACAAAAGTTACAAGCATAGGCTTCCATTAGGGGTAAAGCGGCGATTTTACCATGGCGACAGACGGGACAAGAATAGGTATCATGATAGTTTAATCGGGTTGGCTCGGTCATGGTAATGTGAGTGAGAGTAAAAAAGGCAATTGCAGATAATTAACTTTTCCCTATTGATAACGATTGAGTTATGCGGCGCTCGCCAACACTATGGCTCATTAGTATCAAACGGGTTCAAATCTTGTGGATGAGTTATGGTAATACTTGATATACCCGCAAAATCACTGGGATTAAAGGTCAACAGATGTGTAATTTCATTGGCAAGCATAGCCGCAACGAGACGAACATCATGAGTGCGTTTACCCATCACTCTGTTAGTTGTGACTAAGTTCAGCCAATTTGTAAAAATCTGCCGAGATTCTGCCAAGACTGGAAAACGAGCGAGAAGTTGATCTATCATGCTTCTGGTTTGTTCTACAGACCAACCCAAACCATTGACTTCAGTTGGTCTGGTGGCAACAACCCAAAACTCAATTATTACTTGTGTCGCAAGGAAACATTCATCTGATTGCATGAGCAGACGAGAAACTGCATTGGTTGCCAGCTTATGCTGTAGGTCGGAACAATTGCACAATCGCATAACAATATTAGTGTCAAGTAAATATCTCGTCATCATTCGTAAATACTATCGCGACTAAAGGCTTCATCTCCTAGACTCGGACTATCTTTGGGAAGTTGTAACACCCATTCACGCAATTCCCTAGCTCTCTGGGATGGTGTTGCTCTTTGCCAAAGCGGAACAGACGATGGGACTTGTCCAGACTGAAACTCAAGGTCGGCTATGAAATCAGCAATCTTTTTCAGTTGATCATCGTTTAGTTTATCTAATTCTTTCTTAAGATCTTCTCGCAGCATAGGTCGGTTTTGAGAAAATAGACACTCTCTATAGTAACCGATATGCTCCTAGCCGTTTGGCTCAGGTGCTTGTTTATACGATCGGCTCTAAATAATCTCCCTGATTAGGCTAGACTCAAGTTGCCAGCTTAAAAAGTCTCTGGTGGTAATGCTAAATCTCGTTATTACAGACTGATTATCTATTTCTCCTTTTGCCTATTGCAAGAGTGCCTATTGCCTCTCCTGATATGTAGCCTATAATCAACGGATTTAGTATGACATCTAATTCGCCTTGATTAAGGATAACTAATTAAGCAAGATTGGCAGGAATTGTCCCCAGTTTTTGTAGTTGTTTTTCAATATTAGCCTTTAATTGGATCCGGGAGATTTCTTTTCCTGTTTGAGCGGTGTGTGCATTTTCCAGAAAAATAATACTATCTACTTTTTCTACGGCAAATAATTGGAATAAAAGATGGGTTACGGGAATCAGGAGCGTTGATAGGGGTGAATTAGCAGTATTTTGGGCAGATATGGCCATTTTTTCCGTAGCAAAAGCATAGATCACCCTTTTTTCCTGTTCTGGCTGCTGCCGATGAGCTAAGGTGGTTAGTAACCAATCACCCTGGCTATTCTGAACTACATAGTATTGTAAATGTTTTAACTGTTTAGCAAAGGCTGCAAGGACGGGATTAACCGCTTCTTCCATGACCACGGTTGCCAGTCCGTAATTGACCGCTTCTCGACTTAAAATATGCAGTTGTGCCTTTAATTTCATGGCTAATCATCTCTATAAACTAATCGATGGCGATGACATTCATTCCTTGACTCGGCAACCCCATTTAAAATTGTCGTCGTGAAAAGATGAGGATGGAGATACCCAATAATAGACCAGTATAAACGAGACTGTAGAGGGCATTAGCGATTAAGACATCAGCACTAGGCAGCAAACCATAAACAGCCTCGTTTCTAAAATTCAATCTCTCCAAATCTGGGAGAATTAGATAAATATTTTTAGTGATGGCGAGGATATTGGCATTTTTGCTGATCATACCCAATTGGATCAGGTCTTTGCTGATGTGACCCATTAGATAGACCCCAAAAGTCATTAGCGTGGCTAAAATCGAACTGGTAAATACCCCAAAAGCGATCGCCACGGCCGCAATGAGAATTAATTCCAAACCGAGATAGAAAACCGAGACAATCAGGGGTAAAGCTTGAAAAGATACTTTCATCCCCAGCAACATCAGCAGGTAAATCACCAACATTACCCCCAGCATCACCACTAAAACCCCAGACAAACCCAAGTGTTTACCTAGAATAAATTCGGCCCGACTCAGGGGTTTAGGAATCAAAACTAAAATAGTTTTCTTGTCAATTTCCTTATTAATTAGCCCTGTACCCACAAAAACCGCGACAATTACCCCTAATAGTCCGATAGCGGCTAATCCCAAGTCAAGAAAGATTTTCTCATGGGTTCCCACCGCAATTTCTGGTAATAAACGCCAAGCGAAGGCCATCAACAAGGCAAAAAACCCGATAAAGTAAAGAATGCGATCGCGAATAACCTCGCGAAAACCATTAGCTGCGATCGCCCAGATTCTCAGGATGCTGATACCCATAGCCTTTCATCAAAATAATATCTCTCTATTCCTTTTCAGATTATCCATTTCCGGGGCAAAAGTAGATCTACTCTCAAAATCAAAAATTGTCGCGGTTGGTTAGCAGTCCGTAGCGATAACTAGGTAGGGTCTGCTGAAAAAGTTTGTTGGTGGGGTTAGGAGTCGGTCGTCAGGCTTCGGCCGTGAGCTTTTGCGTTCGACAAAAGCTCACGCCGAGGTCCGAACGGAGTCAGGAGAATTAAGAATGAGCATTAATCAATTAAATGCTCTATTTAAGAATTTTATGCAATTTTATGCCTATTTTTCTCATTTTTTAACTCTCAAAAATTAATTATGCAAGAACTCTAATAAGTCTAGGATAAATTGATCTCTAATAACCCCGGTGGTGGCGAGATCTCGATGCGTGCCGCTTTCAGATCCACCAGTGGCACAATTTCTTTGACAAAGGGAACCAGGGCCGTGGCTTTTGAGTCAGCAGATGGACTTTGTTTCTTGACAGAGGCGAGATTTGCTTCTAGTTGCACTGCTAAAATGTCATTACCCGCCCACAAAATATCTACTACAACCCCGATTTTTTCTCCTGTCAGGTGATGATAAACCTCTAAGTTCACTAGCTCGCTAACATGATATTCATCCGCTTTTAGGCGAGGTTTTTCTAGTTTATTCGCCCATAATTTATATCCGCGCAAAGCTTCGGCTTGTTCCCGATTTTCAACCCCCTCTAACTTGATAATATAAACATTTTTGCCCGGTAGCTCACGTCCCCTGAGCAGAGTAATTTCTCGGATTTCTCCCCCTTGGTGTCCTTGTATTCCCCTTATCCCTCGCTTCTGAAAACGTTCGGGAAAATCTGATACCGATAAAACTCGCAATTCTCCCTCCAGTCCCTGAGGTGCTACTATTGTCCCAATTTCTAGCCAATTTTCTTCCATTGTCTCGACTTTTTTGCTATAGCTTTCCCTAGTATATAGCCTTTTTTGTCTCGCTCCTAGATTTTAAAAGTCTTGGTAAGGTAAAATTTTTAGTTGACCTCTACTCCTGACCATTTTTTGACTTTTTACTGGTGACTTTTTACTGAATTATGACTATTTGGCAAGCGGATTTTTATAAATCTTCATCTTCTTCTCCTTCTTCCCCTCTTGAGACAGTCTGGCAATTGTTAATTTTCGATCCTCTCGGTCATCTTATCTATGAAAATTCCTGTCCCCAATCCCAAGCTAATAGTGACTGGTTAACCCAACAGTTACGGCAAGCTTGTCAAGTCTCATACCCGGAAATTATCCAAGTTTTTCGCCCCCAATGCGCCAATTTATTTCTCCTCGCTGGTCAAAATTTACAGATCAAAATTGAGTTAACCCGTCACGTTAATGCCCTGAAAAAACAGCTAGAATTGCGGCAAATCCCCATAAATATCGACTCTCCTCCACCGCAACCTCTACCAGGCCAATTTTTAGGTCAAGAGTGGCGTTTTGCTCGCTTTCCCGCCGTTGATTTAGTTAACTTTTTTGGCGATCGCAGAATACCGATTCTTTCCCTACCAGAGGCCTTTTCTCCTTTAAAATTAGGTTTAGCCTCCACTTTAATGATCCCCGGTGTGGTTATTACCGGTGGTAAAAAATCTCTGGCGATCGCTCGTTGGTTAGAGGAAATTAACCCGGTATTTATCGATCATATTCCCACAGAAACGGGGCGATCGGGCGGTTTAGTCTTGGAATCGGGTCTAAATGAACGCTGGATTTTCCTAACCTACGAGGATGAAGAAGTGGCCCGGGCAGCCAATGTTTATCAAGCAACCAAAGAGGAAGGCCAAGGTTTGCACTTTCTCCTCATACAACCGGATGATTCTGGTCGCACTTTTACCGGCTTTTGGCTACTGAAGCAAGTTTAACCCCCAAGCTGTCCCCAAGAGGCAAAGAATGCCGGCTAAACCCGCTAAAGGTTGGTTATAGATACCTTTAACCCAAACTAACCCAGAATCGCTGTAAGACATCAATTCGGCACTGTCTAGCAAGGCCAATCCCCACACCCAACCGCTATGAAGTCCCCAAGCTAATCCTAAACTACCATCATCGATCGCCCGCGCCCAGACCAGAACCATCCCCATCAGAAATAAACCGGGTAGTTGCGGCAGCGTTTGCTGACGTTCCCAAAGCAGGTGCAGCAGGGCAAAAATTAGGCTAGAAATGGCTCCCGCCACCCAAAAACCGTATTCTTGGCTTAATTGGCTCAAAAAGATGCCCCGAAAGATTAATTCCTCGGTAATACCCACCCAGAGGGCCACTATCAACAGGGGTAAACTCAAGGCAAAAGCACGAGTTAGATTTTTGGGCTGCCAATGTACCCATGTCAAAATCCCCTCTAGAAAAAAAATTATCCCTAATCCCACCACTGCCAGGATTAATCCTTTAGTTAGGGAGATAAATAGGGAAAATGACCAAATTAATCCGTAATTATGGAGGATGCTTCCCTCTATCTTGAATAATCCCCAGATAACTAAGGGAGCCAAGGCGTAAAGAGAGGCCACCAGGGGCAATTTTTGGTCAGGTTTTGTCCCTTGCAGCGGTTGCCATCCCAAACGACTCCCTAAACCAATGGCAATGGGCAGCCAGAGAATTAACCAGGCTAACAGGAAAATAATAATTTTTATTAAGGCGGCAATTTCCATTGTCAATTAGGTGCTAAGGAAGTGGGGGTGTGGGGTGTGGGTTGTGGGGTGTGGGAAGAATAAATAAAAATAATCTCCTGTCTCCTGTCTCCTGTCTCCTGTCTCCTGTCTCCTGATGGCTAAAACAACAAACCCTCTAGGGATAGAATAATTGTGGAACTCTGCTCTGGGAAAGCCTAGCTCCAACAAAAATCCATCCCTAGGGGGTTGCGAAAAAGAACAAAAGGTGCTTATGGAAAACCCCTCAAGTTGATGAAAGAGGCGGTCAGGGGTTAGAATTAGGGATAAGAATCTATATTGTCTTTTTGGTCGGTCTTGTCAAAACTAGCCCTTTTGACTGCCGATTTTTTTTATCCCTATCCCTACTCCGTAACTTATTTAAGCTTCTACCGGTTCTTCTGATTCCATTTGTTTGAGGTGGATGTGCTTGTAGCCAAGTTTGATTTCAAATTCATCGCCGGGCTGCAAGTTCATTTGTTCGGTATAGGTGGAACCGATGACGATTTGACCATTTTTGTGGACACTAACCCGGAAAGTGGGTTCGCGACCGCGGCCATCTTTAGCGCCGTCGGGATCGAGAGGAACCCCTTTTGCACCCAAAACAGCATCGTAAAAGTCGGTTAAATTGACCCGAACTTGGCCATCTTTACTTTGGGAGTAGTAACCACAACGTTTTGCCGTTTCGCGACGGGGTAAGTGGGATAACTCTTTGACTTTTTGAAGTAGAGCTTTCCCGGTTAGGGGAGTAGGAGAGATATCACTCATGGTACTTTTTAATGTCCCTTGATTTTTTAGTGACTGTCAATTAAGTTTACACTGACAAATTGATCATACCAAAAATCTTGCCAAAAATGTCTAGAGGGGAATAATAAATTTTTTAAAACTGATGGTTCGGTGATGACAATCGTGCTAAGAAGACCCCAGACTAGGTAGTAAGTGTAAACCTTGTGGGGGAGAGGAAATTTTTGGTCAAGACTCTCGCAATTTTTGGTCGGGTGCGAGGAAAACAGGAGGAGAAAGTAAGGACATAAAATGGATTAAGCTATACCTAGCAAGGAATTGAGAAACTATACTTGTGGTTGGAGTTGGCAAAAAAGTAATGACCCAGAGCAGTAAATCCGGGGTGATTAAACTGTTTTCGAGCGACTTGCCCATCTATCATTAGGCCTAGATACCCACCCCTTGGCTCAACCGACCAGGGCAAATCTTAAGGATTAATTACCATTACTAGCTCCCCCTTGGCCCGTTAACATCGATTATCCTGAGTATTAGGAGTCCCTCATCCCCGTGCCGAGTATGGAAGTTTATTTTAAAATTCTGCGTCAACGACCCAACGACACCCCCTACCTAGAAAATTTTACCCTAGAGGTGGAGGCGGGAAATACAATTCTCGACTGCCTTAATCGCATCAAATGGGAACTTGATGGAACTTTGGCCTTTCGCAAAAATTGCCGCAACACAATTTGTGGCAGCTGTGCTATGAAAATTAACGGTCGTTCGGCCCTGGCTTGTCAACAAAATATCGCCAGTGAATTAAACCATTGTAGCCAAAAAGATGCCGGAGAAATTCCTGAAATCACGATCGCGCCCCTAGGCAATTTACCGATTATCCGGGATTTAATCGTTAATATGCAACCGTTTTGGGACGATTTAGAAAGGGTTGAACCTTATATTAGTAGTCAAGCGCGCACCATTCCCGAACGAGAATTTCTGCAAACTCCAGAAGAAAGAGCCAATCTCAATCAGATGGGTAACTGCATTATGTGCGGGGCCTGTTATTCAGAATGTAACGCCAAGCAAGTCAATCCCGATTTTGTCGGTCCCCACGCTTTAGCAAAAGCACAGCGCACCCTAGCAGATTCCCGCGATGGTAATCAGGAAAGTCGCCTAGAACTTTATAACCAAGGCACCGCAGGGGTTTGGGGTTGTACCCGTTGCTATTTCTGTAATGCGGTTTGTCCCATGGCAGTGGCCCCCATGGATCAGATTAGTAAAATTAAACAGGAAATACTCGCCCGCAAGTCGGACGATAGTAGTCGTCCCATTCGTCACCGGAAAGTTTTAGTGGAATTAGTCAAAGCAGGGGGATGGGTTGATGAACGCAAATTCGGCCTCTATGTGGTGGGCAATTATTGGCGCGATTTACAGGGTTTATTAAGTATTGCCCCCTTGGGATTGCGGATGATTGCTAAGGGTAAATTTCCCACTTCCTTTGAAGCTTCCGAGGGAACCGAGGAAGTGAGAGGTTTAATTACTGCCATTCAAAATTCTCGCTCTTGATCACTCTCGATAGTTAGAGCAATTTTCAGATGTATTATGAGCTATATTCTATTTGACTGGAGAACCCCTTATCATGTTCGATCAAGATAGTATCCGTGGTTTTTCTGCCCTAATCACCCTTGTGGGAGTCGCTTCTAGTTTGGGTTTTAGCTTCAACGCACCGGCTTTCTCCCAAGCTACCTCTAACAATTTACCTTTACTCTTAGCCCAAAAAAGCGAAAAGGTGCGAGTAGCGGTTTTAGACTTCGATTATAGCGGTCTCAGTAATCCCCAGTGGTTAACATTTCTCAATGGTGGGGCCAGTGGTGTCAGCGATATTCTCGTCAATAAATTGGTGGAAAGTGGTCGCTATACAGTCATTGAGCGCAGTCGCATTGATGCTGTCCTCAGAGAACAGAATTTCGGGGCTTCGGGACGGGTAGATGCCGCTACCGCTGCTCAAATCGGGCAAATTTTGGGGGTAGATGTGGTGATTATCGGTTCGATTACCCAATTCGATTTACAAAAAAAACAATCCGGTGGCTCGTTTATTATTTTTAGCACTGCCAAGACAGAAACCGATGCTTTTGTCAAGTTGAATGTCCGGGCAATTAATACCACCACGGCCGAAATTATTACCACCGCTCAGGGAGATGGTACTGCCAATCAATCCGATGGTTCAACCGTGGTTTTAGGAGTTGGGGGTGGTTCCCAAACCTCCAACGAAGGGAAATTACTCAGTATTGCCACCGATAAGGCAGTGGCGCGGGTGGTGGATAATCTCAATGATAAAGCCGACCAAATCGCCGCTACACCTCGCTCGCTCCCGACTGTCACCGCTTTAGTGGCTGCCGTGGCGGGAAATCAGGTAATTCTCAATAAAGGTACGGGAGAAGGTTATCGTGTCGGTTTACGCATTTCCATCGAACGGACGACTCAAACGGTCAAGGATCCGCAAACGGGTAAGGTTATCCGTCAGATTACTCAACCGATTGGCACTCTCGAAATTGTCGAAGCTGATGGTCAATCTAGCGTCGGTCGCATCATTACCGGTAATGGTTTTAAAGTCGGTGATTTAGCTAAACCCATTCGTTAGTTATGAATTATGAATTGGGGAAGTGGGGAAGTGGGGAGATCGGTAAACTTAAATCTGATAACTGATCACTGATAACTGATAACTGATTACTGATAAGTGAACACTCACGAAAATTTGAAGTTATTTGACACTCCCGTCGCACTAAGCGCTTCGGGATTCTTAGTTCAACGAGTCCACTTAAATTAGATGCCTTGCGTTATCCAACCCAGAGGTGGTTCTCTCCCTAAGCGTTACTTTTCGTATGCCCTACGATAGTCCCCCTTGCCCCCCCCGACGTCGGGGGGGGGCAAGGGGGGGGTACAAAGTTTGCTTGAATTGAAACGTTAGCTTCAAATACTGCTTTGTCTATTTCCTGTAAAGATTTTACATCACGAGCAGGGGGAAACTAGAACTATTGAGTAGAACCCCATATCTTTAATTGTCAAGGTGCAGATAGCGTAGTGGTTAGACTACATGGGTTTTTAAAGCGGTTGATTACCCTATCCGCTCTACTTACATGGTAGCTATTTGGCCTGAGTAGGTCAAGACCCTTACAAGAAGAAGTTATTCGAGATTTTGTCAGGAGACTGGACGCTTATTTTTAATCGTGCTTCGTGTCACTGAGCCTTTACGTTGAGCCTTTACATTGAGCCTGTCGAAATGTGTCGAAGTGCTGTTTTATATTGGCGCTTGGTTTCATCCCGTCGCTTTTAGGGACGGGATGAAACCCCGACATTTGAGATAAAATTTATAATCGGAATCCCTTGGATATTCCCTAGACCAGAGCGATTAACGAAAACTATCAAAAAATGGTACAAGATCAAAAACCCACGGTGATCATTACTGGGACAACTTCTGGAGTCGGTCTCTACGCCGCTAAATCCCTTGCTCAAAGAGGTTGGTTTGTGGTTATGGCCTGTCGGGATATCCCGAAAATGGAACAGGCTGCCAAGGAATTGAACATTCCCCGGGATAACTACTGTATTGAATTTATCGACCTCGGTTCCCTCGATAGCGTCCGGCGCTTCGTTAAAAATTTCCGGGCCTTGGGCCGCTCTCTAACCGCTTTAGTCTGCAATGCCGCTATCTATCTGCCTTTGCTCAAAGAACCCTTAAGAAGTCCCGACGGTTATGAATTGAGCATGGCCACCAATCATTTAGGTCATTTCCTGCTCTCGAATTTGCTCTTGGAAGATCTAAAAAATTCCCCTTCTCCCGACCGCCGTTTAGTCATTCTCGGCACTGTCACCCATAATCCCGATGAATTAGGCGGGAAAATTCCTCCTCGTCCCGATTTGGGCGATTTGGAGGGGTTTGCCAAGGGTTTCAAAACCCCGATTACTATGGCCGACGGCAAAAAATTTGAATCGGTCAAGGCCTACAAAGATAGTAAGGTGTGTAATGTTCTCACCATGCGGGAACTGCACAAACGCTATCACCAATCGACCGGAATCACTTTTACTTCCCTCTATCCGGGTTGTGTGGCCGATACACCCCTTTTCCGCAACCATTACCCCTTTTTCCAGCAGTTTTTCCCCTGGTTCCAGAAAAATATCACCGGTGGCTATGTTTCCCAAGAATTAGCCGGGGAAAGAGTCGCTATGGTGGTGGCTGACCCCGAATACCGTCAATCCGGTGCTTACTGGAGTTGGGGCAACCGTCAGAAAAAAGAGGGTAAATCCTTTGTGCAAAGGGTTTCTCCTCAAGCTCGCGACGAGGAAAGAGGGGCAAAAGTGTGGGAATACAGCGCTAAATTAGTCGGATTAGCCTAATTTCTGATTTTGAGACTAAAAAAGGACACAAGTTAACTTGTGTCCTTGTGGAAGCGGGGAGCGCCGGAGCAGCAAGAAACAATCCATAACTGGGTTTTTAAAGTTTGATTGGCAGTTAATGATATTATTAAAAACGGATTTGGTATTATTCCGATTTTACTGTAAGCTTTTGCCAATCTTGACGGACAAGATTAGTAAACTTTCCTCAATGATCACTTGATCGGTAAAAATTTTTAAGTCAGAAAATTCAAAAATTGCTGGATGACAAAAGCATTAGACAAATCAATAAAAAATGCCCCCACCAAAGGAACAATAATAAATGCTTGGGGAGAAGCCCCAAAATTTTCCGTTACTGCTGTCATATTTGCGATCGCTGTGGGAGTTGCCCCTAGAGTTAAACCCAAATAACCGGCGCAAACTACTGAAGCATGATAGTTTTTTCCCATTACGGGAAAGACCAGTAAAACAGTATAAATAATGCTGAGTGAGAACTGCACTAATAACAGGATAGCAATCGGTCCGGCCAAATCGATCAATGTCCATAATTGTAAACTCATCAAGGACATTGATAGGAATAAACCGA
Organism: Microcystis sp. LE19-8.1F; assembly: GCF_027531715.1. Classification (NCBI taxonomy): domain Bacteria; kingdom Bacillati; phylum Cyanobacteriota; class Cyanophyceae; order Chroococcales; family Microcystaceae; genus Microcystis; species Microcystis sp. LE19-8.1F. The sequence continues at coordinate 31,757 of NZ_JAPZSO010000017.1, forward strand.
GACTAACATCAGAAATTAAGGCTAAAGAGGGCGTATTAGCGGGCCAAGGAAAGCGTTTCAATAGCAAAGGTACGGTATTAGTCAGGATAATTCCTGCCAATAAACAGGTGACAAAATCCGGTAATTTTAAACCAAGGGGAGTTACCCAGTAGTTAATCTGATTACCTAAACCGATAGTTAAACCAATCACCAAGATTGAATGGAGCATTGTATTGTAATCGATATTGACATTCCTCTGGCTTTGTTTAATTCCCACCGTTAAATCTTGGTCCTGATTATTGGCTCGCAGTCGATTTCTAGTAATTAACCATTTAGCCACCGGTCCGCCAATAATTCCCCCTAAAACTAGCCCAAAAGTAGCACTGGCTATACCGATTTCTGATGCTTTGGCGATGCCATAATTATCACGAAAAATAGAAGCCCAAGCAATGGCAGTCCCGTGACCGCCACTCAAAGAAACGGAACCAGCAATCAAACCGATGCGTAAATCCAATCCCATCACTTTTGCCACTCCTAACCCGGCTAAATTTTGTAGAATGAGATAAACCACCGCGGTTATCAATAAAATTAGCAAGGGTTTCCCCCCTTGCAGCAGGGTTTTTAGTTTTGAGGACAGCCCGATAGTAGTAAAAAAAACGATTAACAGGGCATCCCGAACATTGAGGGTAAATTCGATTTGCCATTTAAAAACAGCAAAAAATAGACCGAAAAATAAGGAAGCTAAGACACCACCAGCAACGGCATCAGGAATGTTATAATCTTGTAGAAATTTGATATTTTGGCTTAAATACTTACCGAGATAGAGGACTAGAATAGCAATAATAATTGTCTGGCGTTGGCTAAATTGATAAATTTCCATTTTCTTAATCTTAGTTCTCCAAGATGGTTTACTTAAGTTTAGTCCTAATTTTCAGTAACAGCCTTATCTGTAAGAAAGCCGCAATGAAAAAAGGACACAAGTTAACTTGTGTCCTTGTCGGAGCTAGGAACTTAATTTTTATTTAGTGTCGGAGAATTCCGCATCGATGACATCATCGCCACCACCAGCACCACCAGAGGGGCCATTGTTATTGCCACCGGTGGGATTGCTAGGGGCTGCTTGCTGATAGATACGGGTACCGATCTCGTAGAGGACTTGTTGTAATTCCGGTAGGGCTACTTTGATCTTACCATCATCCTCTTGAGCGATCGCTTCTTTCAGTTCTTTAATCAACTTTTGGGCTTTCGTTTTCTCTAATGGGGGAACCTTATCGCCTAACTCGAATAACTGCTTCTCAGCTTGATAAACCAGGGAATCAGCTTGATTTTTGCGTTCAATGCGTTCGCGACGTTCTTTATCAGCCGCGGCGTTCGATTCTGCCTCATTTACCATGCGTTCCACTTCATTTTGCGGCAAGGTAGAAGCGCCGGTGATGCTGATCGATTGTTCTTTTCCTGTACCTTTATCCTTAGCGGTGACATTTAAAATACCGTTAGCATCGATGTCGAAAACCACTTCGATTTGAGGCAGACCACGAGGAGCGGGAGGGATGCCATCGAGTCGGAAAGTTCCCAAACTCTTGTTATCTCTGGCTATTTCCCGTTCCCCTTGCAGGACGTGGATTTCTACGTTAGTTTGTGAGTCTACTGCCGTAGAGAAAACTTCCGATTTTCTGGTGGGGATAGTGGTATTGCGGGGAATAATCCGCGTCATCACACCGCCGAGGGTTTCCACACCCAGAGACAGAGGAGAAACATCAAGCAGAAGAATATCTTTGACTTCACCGGCAAGAACACCACCTTGAATAGCGGCACCCACAGCTACCACTTCATCAGGGTTAACGCTTTGGTTAGGCTCTTTGCCCAGAACTTGTTTAACTAATTCTTGAATGGCGGGAATCCGGGTTGAACCACCGACGAGAACCACTTCATCGAGGGCAGATTTATCGATTTTGGCATCACGGACGGCATTTTCTACGGGACGCCGACAGCGATCAATTAAATCGCCACAAATTTCCTCAAATTTAGCTCTGGTTAAGGTAGTATCTAGGTGTTTTGGTCCTTCGGCGGTAGCGGTGATGAAGGGCAGGTTAATTTCCGTTTGGGTAACGCTAGAAAGCTCAATTTTGGCTTTTTCCGCCGCTTCCGTGAGACGTTGCAGGGCTTGTTTATCTTGACGGAGATCGATTCCTTCAAATTTTTCGAATTCTTCGGCTAAATAATCAACGATTTTTTTATCGAAGTCATCACCCCCGAGATGAGTATCTCCAGAGGTAGCGAGAACTTCAAAGACACCATCACCCACTTCCAGAACCGATACGTCAAAGGTTCCCCCACCCAAGTCAAAAACGAGAATGGTTTCGTTAGCTTTTCTCTCTAATCCGTAGGCAAGAGAGGCGGCGGTGGGTTCGTTGATAATGCGGAGAACTTCAATCCCGGCAATTCTCCCCGCATCTTTGGTGGCTTGACGTTGGGAGTCATTAAAATAAGCAGGTACGGTGATGACTGCTTGGGTAACGGTTTCGCCGAGGTATTTACTGGCATCTTCCACCAGTTTCCGCAGTACCTGGGCGGAAATTTCTTCGGGGGCGAATTGTCTGCCCTGGGCCGGACAGTCTAATTTAACGTTGCCGTTGCCGTCTTGAAGAGCTTTGTAGGATACTTCTGTGGCTTCCTTGCTAACTTCGTTGAATTTCCGGCCGATGAAGCGTTTGACGGAATAAAAAGTATTGTACGGGTTCATTACCGCTTGACGTTTGGCGATTTGTCCTACTAGGCGCTCGCCATTTTTGGCGTAGGCGACGACTGAGGGCGTTGTTCTAAATCCTTCGGCGTTGGCGATAACGGTGGGTTTACCCCCTTCCATAACCGCGACGCAGGAGTTAGTCGTCCCTAAGTCAATTCCAACTACTTTTCCCATAATCTTTGTGCTGCTCCGATACAACTATAGTGAATTCTAGAATCGGAACTGTACTCGGTTTTTAGGCGATACCTACCCCTATCAGTTCCTTCGTTATCTCTATAGTGCAAAATAACCCCGCTTTCTCGATAGTGTAGGTATCCGAACCTTTTTGGTAGTATTACAGTAGTCGGTAAACCTCCGGTGAAAGTGAAAAATTCTCCTGGGGGCAGTCTGAACGAGTAATAGACCTCTTGCAAAAATCAAAAATCTTCCGTGAGGTGAGGAGTCAGTAGCCAGTAGTCGGTCGTCAGGAGAATTAAGAATGAGCATTATATAGATTAAATGCTCTATTTAGCAATTTTATGCAATTTTATGCTTATTTTTCTCATTTTTGCCCTCTCAAAAATTAATTATGCAAGAACTCTAATTTAGATAGTCAACAGCTTATCCTCTGTGTTAAAACACGATCACTGATAACAATTTATCTAAATTTATCGCAGAATCTCAATTGCCTTATTGTCTTAGTTGTATCCGCTTTTTATCTGATTTTTTCATAAAAAATATGACTTACGAAACTCTGGAACTTTCCACACCGACACCGATTTTATCTTGGGCGGGGCATGAATTGGGACCCCAAGAAACCCAAATGGCCAAAAATGTCGCTTCCCTACCTTTTGTTTATAAACACATTTCTTTAATGCCCGATGTTCACTTGGGTAAAGGTGCTTTAGTCGGTTCGGTTATTGCCACCAAAGATGCCGTAATTCCCGCCGCCGTCGGGGTCGATATCGGTTGCGGCATGGCTGCCCTAAAAATGCCTTTCACCGGTGAACAATTGCAGGGAAAACTTAAAAAAATTCGCCTCGATGTGGAGGCGAATATTCCCGTCGGTTTTGCGGAAAATAAAGAAGTGGATCGGGAAGTAACTAAATGGCCAAAATGGGCGGAATTTAAACAGATTCATCGAGGCGTACAAAACCTAGAGAAAAAAGCCCTTAAACAAATGGGTTCTCTGGGGGGTGGTAATCACTTTATCGAAATTTGTTTAGATACAGACAATCAAGTTTGGTTAATGCTCCATTCCGGTTCTAGAGGTATTGGTAATCAACTGGCCCAATGTCATATTGATACTGCCAAAGAGTTAGCCAAACTAGCAGAATGTAAATTACCCGACCTCGATCTGGCCTACTTTGTCGCCGGTACAGAAGAATTTGCCGCCTACTGGCACGATCTACAATGGGCCCAGGAATATGCCCGTTATAATCGGGAAATTATGATAGCTAGATTTAAACGCATTGTTGAAAAACATCTAGCGGGAGGCAAACCAACTAAACCCCTCTTAGTAGTTAATTGTCATCACAATTATGCCGAAAAAGAAATTCATTTTGGGGAGGAGGTTTATGTCACCCGAAAAGGAGCCGTCCGCGCTAGAGAAACCGATTATGGTATTATCCCCGGTTCCATGGGAGCGCAATCTTATATTGTCAAAGGCAAAGGGGAACATAATAGCTTCTGTTCCTGTTCCCACGGGGCTGGGCGCTTGATGTCGAGAAATCTGGCTAAAAAAATCTTTACTCTTGATGATTTAATCGCCCAAACCGAAGGGGTTGAATGCCGCAAGGATGAGGGCGTTATTGATGAGATTCCGGGAGCTTATAAACCGATCCAACAGGTGATGAATCAACAGGCTGATCTCGTGGAAATTGTCGCCACTCTCAAGCAGGTGATGTGTGTCAAAGGTTAACAAATCATGGCAAGAGCGATCAATTTTTGTCGTTTTTTCCCTAGCATGAAAAAGATAGGAATCGATCGAGGATTATAAGCGATGAGTCTGACTATTGCTGCCGAATTAGGGCAAATTCCCGCCCATCATCTCAATATCATGGGCTATGTGGATGAATCCGCCGTTAACGGCCCCGGCTGTCGGGCGGTGGTCTGGGTACAGGGTTGTTCTCGCCAGTGTCGGGGTTGTTTTAATCAAGCTTCCTGGTCCTTCGAGATCAATCAATTAATTACTGTTGAGTCTCTAGCTGCCAAAATTTTGGCTAATCCCCGCAATAGAGGCCTAACTTTCTCCGGAGGTGAACCTTTTTGGCAAGCAAAAGCCTTGACAGAATTAGCTAAATATGTTAAGGAAAAAGGCTTAAATGTGATGTCCTTCACGGGATTTACGATCAAACAATTGCGCTCAACCCAAGCACCGCCCCACTCTCAAGAATTATTGGCCCAGTTAGATATTTTGGTGGATGGGGCCTATGTGGAATCCCTGGCTATTCATTCCCCCGATTCTCCCGTTTCTTCTAGCAATCAACGGATTCACATCCTCAATCCCGCTTGGGAAGATCAGATTAATTGGGCATCGGATCAAGTGGAAATTCATATTCTCAAAGACGGAACCCGAATTTTTACGGGATTTTGGGGACAGATTATTTCTTGATCAGGCCCAGAATCAGTGAACAGTAATCAGTAAACAGTAGTGCGAAACGTTTAGGCATGAAATAAGGAGCCATAGACCTGAAATAACCGCTTGACCGACCTTATAACTGTTTATCTGTCCCGACGTTTAGTATCACTCGATACCATTTTTCTTTATTCTTGGCAGGTATCTTACCCCCCCTGCCCCCCCGCCCCCCCCGATGTCGGGGGGGCAGGGGGGGTGGGGGGCAGGGGGGGGTTAGGGGTGAGGGCAATTAACCATCTCTGCCATTACTTGTGAAAAATGGTAAGCTAAGACGCATTTAAAGCGCTTATTCTTAAGATTAGCCGAATCTCCCCCAATCCCTTTACTGTTGCCTCTTGCAAGAGTGCCTCTTGCCTCGTCTCAACAAGCAATTTAAATGCGCGGGCAGCTTATCACATCTGACAACTCACATCTGATAACTGATAACAGGGCCGAATCTAAAACCTAATTGGTTAAGCTAAAAGCTTTGATGTGCTTAGTTTCTAACCTTCTTTTTAGGTAGGAGAATTGCCAGATTCTGTCTTCTGCACGAGTGCCTGTTGCCCCTTGCCTTCAGAAGCTGATAACTGATAACTGAAATCCCCAACCCCCAACCCCGATCGAGAAAAAATTTTTTTGTACAGGGAATCCTTAAAATAGAAAGGGGACACAAAACCAAGTTGCCGGTATTTTTTCCCTGGGCATGGTGGCGCAGTTTATAGAATTTAGCTGGAATTTATGAATCATTTTCTGCATTCTTTCACTGTTTTTCCTGATTCTGCCCGAAAATCTCGCTCTTACTCCCTAGGTAAACTTCGACGACCGTTAATCTTCCTGTTTACCGTTGGTTGTCTGACTAGCGTGGTCGGTTATCGTTTCTATAATCAGCCGAAATTGGCCGTCGGGACTATTTCTCCAGTCACAATTATCGCCCCCGAAGATGCCCGTTTTGAAGACCAAGAAACCACCGCCCTCAAACGCCAAAAAATTCGGGCTGGACTGCTTCCCCGGCTGAAAAGAGACCCCCAAACCACCGCCCAGATTGAGCGATCGCTACGGGACACTTTAGGGCAATTAAGTCAAATTAGCCCAATTTTGCCAAAAAATTCGATTTTACTGAGCAGAACTATTGCTAACGCCACACTGGGAACGCTGCTCACCTTTTCTGCCGCTCAATGGTCAACTCTACAAAGCGGCCTCAACCATAAAGAATCTTTTGCAAAACCCTTGACAAAAGAGCAGGAATATGCTATGCAGGAAATCCAAGCCTATGGTCAGCGCGTGACGAAGGGAAACTTTGAGCAATTTATCGATCGATTGGAGCAGTTACGGCAAATACAGGAGCAAACCAGCCAAAATTATCGGCATTCCAGCTTAAATAAACTCAAATATGCCGATCTGATCACAGCGGCCCAAATGGGCGATCGAGAGTGGCAAAACCTAGAAAAAGCCGTCCTGCAAGCGGGGCGCCGGATTTTGGTACAAGGCATTCCCCCCGGGATTTCCACCAGTCACCTACAGGATACCATCGCCGTGCAGATTAGCAGCGATCGCCTAACCCGTCGTCAGCAGTCTTTAGCCGAAAATATCCTTCTGGCGGCCCTAGAGGGACAAACGAACCTGATAGAAGATCGAGAGGCAACCAAAGAACAAGCCACTAAAGCAGTGGAAGCGGTAGATATGGTCATGTCTAACGCTCAAACCGGTCAAATTATCGTTAAAGCAGGCGAAAAAATTACTCAAGCTCAGTTTGTTCTCATCGATGGTTTTGGTTTAAGCGAACGGGGCATTAACTGGATGGGTTTAGGGTCAACGGCAATCCTTGTCACCAGCGCGATCGGGACTTTTTGCCTCGTTGCCCAACGTCTCCATCGGCCTCTGCGTCACCGGGATTTTATTCTCTTGGGTTTGCTAAGTTTTACCACACCGATCCTAGCGATCGCCCATATTCCCTTTACCAATCTGGCAGCCGTGGGTTTATTAGTCAGCAGTTTCTATGGCCCGACTCTGGCCGTCACCCAAGTCCTCTTAACTGCCGGTCTTTCCCTATTCAGCATCCAAGGCATCAGCGCCGATTTAATCGCCGGGACGATGGGGGGACTATTAGCGGCGATGATAGCGGCAAAATTGCGCTCCCGGGATGAATTATCGCTCCTAGGGATGGGAATCGGAGTCAGTCAAGGGGGTGTTTATCTGCTCACCTACCTGATCGTTAGCGCCACGGCCAGCACGGTCATCTATACTCTACTACCCACGGCGCTCGTCTATGGTCTATCGGGGATAGCTTGGACGGTAATCGCCCTAGGATTATCCCCCTATTTGGAACGCTGTTTCGATGTGGTGACTCCCATTCGTCTGGTGGAGTTGTCCAATCCTAATTGTAGTTTGCTCAAACGTTTGGCCACGGAAGCGCCGGGTACTTTTCAACATACCCTTTTTGTCGCCTGTTTAGCTGAAGCGGCCGCTCGAAAACTGCACTGTAATGTGGAATTAATTCGCACGGGAACCCTCTATCACGATATCGGGAAAATGCACGATCCTCTCGGTTTTATTGAAAATCAAATGGGTGGCCCGAATAAACACGATGAAATTAACGATCCCTACGTCAGCGCCGAGATTATTAAAAAGCACGTTAGCGAAGGGTTAGTCATGGCCCGCAGACACGGTTTACCGCGAGTAGTCCGCGATTTTATTCCTGAACACCAAGGCAATCTCTTAATTTCCTATTTTTATCAGCAAGCTTTGCAAAAATCCGCCCAAAATGGTCAAGAATTCGTCGATGAGGCGGCCTTTCGCTACGATGGTCCGATTCCCCAATCGCGAGAAACGGCGATCGTCATGTTAGCCGATAGTAGCGAGGCCGCTTTGCGATCGCTGAAGGAGGCCTCCCCAGAACAAGCCATGGATATGATCAAAAAGATTTTTCAGGCCCGATGGCGCGATCAACAATTAGTAGATAGTGGTATTCGTCAGGAGGAATTACCAATTATTGCCGAGGTTTTTGTGCAAGTTTGGCAACAATTCCACCATCAACGCATTGCCTACCCGAAAGCAGTTTTAGAAGTCTCCTCAGCCAAAAAAATATGAAAAAAGATACTTGGCTAAATCAGTTACAATTTCTCTACGAACAAGATGAACATCTCTGGTTGACTGAAACAATTAAACTTCTCAAGGAAAATCGTCTAGCTGAGTTAGATATTCAACATTTAATCGAGGAGTTGGAGGCTTTGAGCAAACGGGATAAAAATCGAGTTGAGAGTTTTTTAAGACAGATAATTATTCATCTTTTGCTCTGGCAATATTGGTCAGAAGAATTTGAATTACATCATCGGCATTGGCAAGGAGAAATAGCTACTTTTAGAGTGCATCTAAATGGATATTTAAGTACAAATTTAGAAAAATATCTCCTAGATAACCAAGAAAGAATTTATCAAGATGCCGTTTTTATTGTCGGGCAAAAAACTGAAATATCTCCTCACAATTTTCCTCTAAATTGTCCCTATTCTCTCGAACAAATGCTTGATAGGCATTGGTTGCCAGAGCGAAATTAGTTAAATCCCACAGCTAAAAATCAAGGATAATTACCAAAATGCTACTAATTACTCTCAACGAAAATACTTTATCTTTATCTCCTGGCAGTCAAGTTATTTTTACCCATCAGACTTGGGAAGATTACGAAAGATTGCTGAGTTTACGTCTCCAAAAAACCTATCCCAAACTCTATTTTAATCGCAAAACTCAAGAAATTAGGCTTATGTCTCCTTTACCAAGTCATGGCAATCGTGTTGATACATTAAGGGATTTAGTAAAAATTATCCTCCGTCGCCAAGGCAAAGACTGGCAATGTTTTGATCCGATTACCTTGAAAATGCCGGGGGAAGCAGGAGTAGAACCAGATACTTGTTTTTATATTGATAATAGACAGGCAATTTTAGGCAAAGAGAGAATTGATTTAACTGTCGATCCTCCTCCCGATTTAGCTATAGAAGTGGATTTTACTTCCCTGACTGATGTAGAGGCTTATCAATTGTTGAAAATACCCGAATTGTGGGTTTATCGTCGGGAAGAATTAAAAATATATCTGTTAATAGAAGACAGTTATCAAGAAAGCGAAAACAGTCGTCTCTTTCCCGATATAAATATCAAGAAACTTTTTCCCTATTATGTAGAATTAGGCTGGAGCCAAGGTTCTAGTCTTGCTTTACGTCAATTTGAAGCTTTAGATAGGGCTTGCTGAAAAAGTTTGTTGGTGGGGGCAGGGTGTGGCCCCCCCAACCCCCCCCCGACATCGGGGGGGTGGGGTGTAGGGTGTGGGGTTTTACCGATTTTGAGGTAGTCAGTTACCTAATTTTCAGGGAAAAAGCACCTGAATTTTCCCCCCGATCACTCCAATGGTCGGCACTTTTTGAGGTCAAAAAAGTCTAAAAGCCTTATCCAACAAGGTTTTTAGATTTATTCAGCAAGCCCTAGATAATTTTAGTTAATAATCAATGCTGGTTATGGTGGTTTTCTCAACTAGACTCAGTGAGACTAACGATTAGAAGTCATTCCAGCCTGTTAGTAATTGCTCTTGGGTTTCCTGAACAAGTTTTTGAATTGGCGTTGTAATAAACAAGAGAGCGGCTTATATTACCCAAAAAATCTCCACAGACAACATCAAATAAATTTATTTTTATCAATTCAAATACTAAGTAGTCGTGCAAAATTAATTTCCTAGTCGAGACAGGAGACAGGCTTCGGCCGTGAGCTTTTGCGTTCGACAAAAGCTCACGCCGAGGTCCGAACGGAGACGGTCGTCAGGAGACGGCAGACGGGAGACGGGAGACGGGAGACGGGAGACAGCTATTAGGGATCGGATTTGAGTTTTCAGTTCACTGTTTCCTCACACCAGAAGTCTGACGGAGTAGTGGCTTAGATGTGTAATTAATTTTGCTTAGGTACTTA